>DAOVDS010000076.1 GCA_030669415.1 bacterium | reverse complement strand
CTAAGGTAATCCCCTTAGAAAGGAGGTGATCCAGCCGCAGGTTCTCCTACGGCTACCTTGTTACGACTTAGTCCCCATCATCAGTTTCACCTTCGGCGCCTCCCTCCCGTAAGGGTTGGGTCAGCGACTTCGGGCGCCCCCTACTTTGGTGGCTTGACGGGCGGTGTGTACAAGGCTCAGGAACATATTCACAGTGGCACGCTGATCCACGATTACTAGCGATTCCGACTTCATGAGGGCGAATTGCAGCCCTCAATCCGAACTGGGGCCGGCTTTATGGGATTTGCTCCACCTTGCGGTCTTGCTTCCCTTTGTACCGACCATTGTAGGACGTTTGCAGCCCTGGGCGTAAGGGCCATGATGACTTGACGTCGTCCCCACCTTCCTCCGGTTTAACACCGGCGGTCTCCTTAGAGTCCCCGGCCGAACCGCTGGCAACTAAGGACAAGGGTTTCGCTCGTTACGGGACTTAACCCAACATCTCACGACACGAGCTGACGACAGCCATGCAGCACCTGTGGCAGCTCCTGTTACGGTCGTTCCCCTTTCGGTTCACTACCACTGCCATGTCAAACCCAGGTAAGGTTCTTCGCGTTGCTTCGAATTAAGCAACATCCTCCACCGCTTGTGTGAGCCCCCGTCAATTCCTTTGAGTTTCAGCCTTGCGACCGTACTCCCCAGGCGGGGCACTTAACACTTTTGCTACAGCAGGGAAATTGTCGGTAAACCCCCACCAAGTGCCCATCGTTTACGGCTGGGACTACCAGGGTATCTAATCCTGTTTGCTCCCCCAGCTTTCGCACCTCAGCGTCAGTAGCAGACCAGAGAGCCGCTTTCGCCGCTGGCGTTCCTCCTGATATCTACGCATTTCACCGCTCCACCAGGAATTCCACTCTCCCCTTCTGCACTCAAGCAGGGCAGTTCGGAAGCCAGTTCCTCGGTTGAGCCGAGGGCTTTCAACTTCCGCTTACCAAGCCGCCTACGCGCGCTTTAAGCCCAGTGACTCCGAACAACGCTTGCCACCTTCGTCTTACCGCGGCTGCTGGCACGAAGTTAGCCGTGACTTCCTCAGGGGTTGACGTCAAGCGTACGGGCTATTAACCCTACGCGTTTCATACCCCCCAACAGTAGTTTACAACCCGAAGGCCTTCATCCTACACGCGGCGTCGCTCCGTCAGGCTTTCGCCCATTGCGGAAGATTCTCGACTGCAGCCTCCCGTAGGAGTCTGGGCAGTGTCTCAGTCCCAGTGTGCCCGACCACCCGCTAAGGCCGGGTACCCGTCATAGCCTTGGTGGGCCGTTACCCCACCAACAAGCTGATAGGAAATAGATCCCTCCACGAGCAAAGGCTTGAAACAGAGGCTATCCTTTACAGCAGGTGCCATGCGACACCCGCTGACCATCCGGTTTTAGCGGCAGTTTCCCGCAGTTGTCCCGGTCTCGTGGGCAGGTCATCTATTTATTACTCACCCTTTCGCCGCTCCGTCAGGTAAACCGAAGCCCACCTGCGTCGCTCGACTTGCATGCCTAATCCACGCCGCCAGCGTTCGTTCTGAGCCAGGATCAAACCCTTCAGTTTATGACTCTATTCCGCACCCGCCTTACGGCGGGGAGGATTTCGTCGAAAAGTTTGACATAAAAAATGGTCGCCAAAGTGTCCGGCAGTGCCGGACCTCAGGCTTTGTCAGCCTACCAGCATTCTTCCCGGCCCTCCGACAAAAAACCCGACCTGGGATTTCTCCCAAGTGGGATATCAGCGGGAGCCAAGAATCTTAAGCTGGCAGGCCCACACCAAACTCAAGGCTTAGGGCCGCCAACTTGTCAAAGAGCTGTACTCTCTCCTTTCTCACTTGTCCAGGAGCGTAGTAAATATACCTTGCCTGAATACTCTTGTCAAGCTTTCATGGAAGAAATAGGGAAACTTTTTTTGGGGCCACTCTATTTGTACTTGTTGCGCAGGTCTATTAGCTTCTGATACAGCTTGAGCGCGTTGCCCTTGAAGGATGACTTGATAGCCTCCTGCTCCTCAACAAACGCCTGGAAGTTTCTGCGGAAGTGCTTCTCTTCCTCGAGGTCTCTCTTCATCTGTTCCACTTCATGAGTGAGAGCCTCGATGCGTCCTTGCGCTATGCCGAGGTTTGTGGCGTTGGTGTCCGCTTCTTTCGTCTTTTCGGCGAGCTTCTGTCTGACAGAGCTCACCTCCTCCTTGTACCGGTCCACAGTGGTGCTGTCTTCTGCACGGGTCTCTTCTTTCGCCTCAATTTCCTTTCTGAGCTTGCCTATCTGCTTCTCGGCTTGCGCCAGTTTGCCTTTTTTCCCCTCAACTTCGCTTTCCAGTTCAGTTATGTCTTTCTTGGCAACATCGAGGTTTTTCTGAACCCTTGAGAGGCTTCCCCCTGTGCGCTTCAGCTCGCTGCGCAGGCCGGCCACGCTGGAGCTGAGCCCGAGAAACACGATAAAGGAAGACGCAAGCACCACGACTCCGAGCACGAGCCCGATAATCGCGGGCCGGGGACTTGCGAGTCTGATACCGAAAAACGGGATGACTCTCTTGGCGTTCACAAACAGCTTGGCGCAGACCGCCGCGAGCGCTATGCCGCAAGCCACACTGAGTATGAAAAAGATAGCTGTCATTCTCTCCTCCATGCCTGATTCGGCTCTTGCAGGTTACAGTTCTATGTCGTCATTCTTTTAGCGCCTGATAACCTCTAAATCAACCACAAATTTATTCAGACTGTCTTCTTAGTTCGTAGGCCACTATTGAGCCGGTCATTCCCGCGTTGAGAGATTCCACGCCAGAGGCAATCGGCACGCGGATTCCCCGACCTATTGCAGTGCGGTCCTGCGGCGCGAAGCCCCGCCCCTCGGACCCGACGAAGACTGCCAGCCGGCTCTCCTGCGCCACCTCACCCAGCAGAAGTTCTGCGTGCGCGCCTGTCCAGTAGGTCGAGTAGCCTGCCCCGTGGAGAGCTTCCGTGAGCTTCCCAAGCTGCGTCGCATGGCACACGGGGTGGCGCAAGACAGCCCCCGCTGACGCGCGCACAGCCTTCGGGCAGAACGGGTCGGCGCTCCGGCGGCCCGTAATCACGCCCCCCATCTCAAATGCAGCGCAGGAGCGAATCATGGTGCCGACATTGCCCGGGTCCTGAACGTCCCAGGCGACAAGCAGGTGCCTGCCGGTTCCTGTCAGCTCGGTCAGCTTCGCCCAGCGGCGCTTTGCCTCCCCAATCAGCCCCTGCGGCGAGGATGTGTCTGAAATCTCCCTGTAGAGATGCCCGCTCACGCGCAGGAGTCTCGTATTCGGCCCGGTCTGAGGAATGCGCCCCTTGAAGCTCTCGCTGACAACGAGGGTCAGAAACTCTATCCCTGCACCCACGGCGTCGAGGATGAACTTGGGGCCTTCGATGAGAAATGTATCCGACTTGCGTCGCGTATGTGCACGTGCAAGCGAACGAAGCCGCTTGACCGCAGGATTGCTGTGACTTGTGACTATTCGTTCTGGCATACGCCGCTGCTGTCCATGTCCCGAGCCTTCAACTCTTGCGCCTACAGAGCAGCCGGTAAGTACCCCGCCTGCTCCTGAATGTGCTGACTATTCCGGCACGCTGAAGGATCTTAAGCAGAAAATCGGCGCGGCAGTAGCCAACCCCGAGCTTCTTCATAATAATCTCGGGGCTGCCCTTGCCCGCCTTCATCACGACCCTGACCGCGTCAGCGCTTGCAGGGTCCCACCAGGTATTCACGTTGAACTCGGCCATCATTGTCCCCTCTCTTAGTGCCAATTGAACCGGGCCTGTTAATTACTTCGTCATCATTGCGGGCTTGTCTTAGCACAGTTGAAATAAAAAAAGCCCGGTGTCACCGGGCTTGCTCCTCTTTCCCTTTCGGGCGGAGCCTTTATCAATTTGACTGCATTCTACATCGTCCTGTTGGCCAGGCACCTTTAGCCAATTCCCGTCTGCGGCCGGTTTTCAGCAACTGTCGTGACAAAAACGTTACAGGGATTTCACGGCCACGCAACTACTTTGTGCTTGACTACCCCCGGATGTTTGCTTAGCATTCCATGCGTGGCAATTCCCGTTCCTTTTGTTTGTGAGGGAAACAGCATGCCGGAAGAGGAAACGAATCAGGACAGCGACGCGCAGGAGGCCCCTTCAGCGCCACCAGCGAGCGCCCCGGTCGAGCCAGGTGAGCCGGGTGAAGCCCCGAAGCCCAAGAAGGTAGTACCCAAGGTGCCCAAGGGCAAGTTCAAGAAACCGGAGCAGGCGGACCTCGCCGCGGTGAAAGGCCAGTTCAAGAAGCCGGACAAGCCGGACCTGTCTGCAGCAAAGGGCAAGTTCGCACCGCCCAAGGAAGGCCCTATCAAGAAGCCGCCTCTTGACCGCTTTCACAAGAAGCCCGGGATTAACCCCAAGATACTCTACGCGATTATCGGGGTCGTGGTCGTCCTGGTGGCTGTCTTCCTGTTCTTCGGCACAGGCGGCTCCATCAAGGGACATCCCCTGTACATCAAGGCGCGCAACACGCTCCTGCACAACAAGGAGGTAATAGAGCAGTTCTACGGCAGGAGCCTCAAAGAGGGCGAGAAGGTAAGCCTCAAGGAAGGCAGCATGCCCAAAGACACCTACGGTGAGGAAGATGGCCGGGAAACGCTCGAGATAGAGAACACCATCAAGGGCGAGAAACGCAGCGGCTCATTCAAGGTAAAAGGTGTCAAGTACAAAACGAAATGGACTATTCTCTACCTCGAAGTAACAATTGGCGAGAGCTTCAAGAAAGTGCTTGAGAACAAGGTGCTGACCGAGACAGGCATACAGAGCAAGGAATAGCAGTTCACCTCAGCAAACAGACTCTTACGGCTGCGTCTTCGGGCGCAGCTTCTCTATTTCGCGGTGCAGGTCATCCTCCGACTGCACCGTGCCTGAGATCTCTTCAAGAAGGTTCTTCGTTTCCTGCGCGCTGCGGCACAGCTTGAGCACCTCGAAATCAGTCTTGAGCGCCAGCTCCTGCGCCCCCGTGGAGAGGTCATCGTGCACCCTGACAAGCGCCGGAAACTCCGTGTGCGCAGGTCGGAAAAACGAACTCACAGTAATCTTCTGCCCCCTGAGCCTGCGCTCCAGCACCTCGACGGCCTTCTTGCGCATTTCCTCCCAGGAATCAGGCGCAGCAGCCTCCACCGCCTGCTCCTGCAACTCATCCTGTAAGGCCGCGGCCCGCCCGCGCTTGGGCAGCAGCCTTACCACGATGTAGAGCACGTACCCGCCTATCACAAGCCCGAGCCCCACATCACGGTACCCGTTAATCCACAGCAGCAGCCCCGCAAGCGCGCAGGCAAAAAGCGCAGCCTTTATAATCGTCTTTGTCACAGCCGACCTCCTCTCTTCCCCCTCACCTTATTTATACCACATGGCGCCACGCCCGCGCAAGGAAGCACCATGCCGGGGTGGAGAAAGGCATGGTGGCAAATCAAAATTCTTCCGATGTTTGCCCCCAAACCTCATGCCTCATACCTGCTGTCTACTCATCCTTGCGCCCGCCAGCATCACGTGCTATACTTCAGATGAACCGAATTACTGTACCGGTTTTGGCGAAAGAATGTCCAAACATCCGCCGAAGGGCGCAGCTATAATCAAGGCTTGATGGCACAGGAAGGAGCGTAAGGGATGCCGGATACACGCAAAGCTAACAAGAAAGTTTGGGTCATATTAGTTGCCATATTATTGCTTTCCAATGGCTTCGGTGTTGTATACCACTTTGTCAGAGAACACAGAAGAACAATTCGTGATAACGAATCTGCTGCAATCAGTCTCCTGATATACATTTATCTTGCACAGAAAGATTACTATGAAACGTTCAACAGGTATGCTACGCTTGAACAGCTCATAGAACATAGTGATATGACACGTCACATACTGCTAGTGAGGGGAAAAAAGGGATACCAGTTCCGAATAATGCTGAAAGACGATGGTCAAGACTGGGAAGCCACTGCTGAACCGCTCCAATGGGGCAAGACAGGCGAACACGGATTCCGAAGGGGTTCCAATTGGTTTCTTTATACGCGCGATTCACCTACGAGTGAGTATCATACCGGCGGCGGGTGGTACGCAAACGAATGAGAACCTGAGACCATTTTTGAGGCCCTTGTCCTCATTGAAGGATAGGGCAAGAGTGTCTCGTGCAGAGATTGAGTGTTTCTGCTGACCTTGAAGTACAACAGGCTTGATGCGGTGCCTGTCAATACAGTTGTTGAGTTGGCAAAGGAAGCACAGTTGCCTTCGCCCTCCCATTCTCGTCTACCAGATATTGGAGGGGCCGCCTGTACCAAGAAAACCTTTATAGATAGCGTCAAAGTTCTTGTCCCCCTGTCTCGTCCTTTGGGTATCTCCCTATCTCCTTGTGCTGACTCTTCGCGCCGAGGCGCGTGTCTTTTTCCAGCGCTGTATTGAAAAGCCCTCTCGTATCGGCATAATAGTCAAACCATGAAACGGAGAAAACGCGCCAGAGAACTCGGGATAGTCATCGGCACGATGGCGCCGGGCCCTGGGGAAACGCCTGAAAACCTCTACTGAAAAAATTGGCGCCACTCCTTGAAAACTCTTGACATACCCCCGTGTGCAGCGTAGCATTCATGGTTTGCTGGACAGTACAACCGTAAGGGTGATATATGCCGAGAATTGCTGGTGTTGACATTCCCGCGAACAAGAAGGTGAAGATCTCACTGACTTACATTTACGGGATAGGCGCAAAGAGTGCGGAGAACATCCTGAACGCGACAGGCGTCAATCCGGAGATGCGCGCCAGGGACCTGAGCGAAGATGAGCTGTCCCGCCTGGCGACCGAGATTGACAAGACATACATGATAGAGGGCCAGTTGCGCCGGCGCGTGGGGCAGAACGTCGGGCGCCTCAAGGAGATTCGCTGCTACCGCGGGGTCAGGCACATCAGAGGCCTGCCTGTCCGTGGCCAGCGGACCAAGACAAACGCCCGCACACGCAAGGGCCCGAGGCGCACAGTGGCGGTCAAGCGCTCGGTCAAGTCAATGAAGTAATCCAGGGCCGCCCCGGGGAGTAGAGATGGCAAAGGCAAGAAGAAGAATCAGGCAGGCAGTCATAAAGGGCGTGGCGCACATCAAGGCCACGTTCAACAACACTATTATCACCATCACGGACAAGACGGGCATGACACTGTGCTGGGACAGCGCAGGCACGATAGGCTACAAAGGCTCACGCAAGTCCACTCCGTTTGCGGCCCAGCGCGCGGCTGAAGCAGTCGCCCAGAAGGCCAAGAAGATGGGTATGAAGGAAGTTGACATCCGCGTCAAGGGCCCCGGCTCGGGACGCGAGCCGGCGATAAGGGCGCTCTCCGCGGCCGGCCTTACTATCCGGGCAATACTGGATGTCACTCCCCTGCCCCACAACGGCTGCCGCCCGCGCAAGAAACGCCGAGTCTGACACCCGCCCGCCTTGGGCACACAACGCCAATTCAACCACCGCAGTTACAGTGCGTGGCTACTGCTTCTCGTACGCGCCGATATCGACAGTGCTATTCACTATGCGGGGGTCGCCATCCAAGTCGGTCGTTATGCCACCAGGTATCAGGCCGTTGTTCCCTACATCGATGCAGGGCGACGGGGTTGGACTGAATCGCAGGTGATAGTCGCCGTTGCCCGCATCCACAAACAGCGGGTTATCATTGATTTCGCTTATCGGGTTGATTGAGCCAAAAATATCGCCGGCATCGTCCGAGTAGCAGCAGTGGTCAAGGTCAATGGGGGTTCCGGTATTATTGTAGAGCTGGCAGCCGTCAGTGGAGACGCTGTTACCCCAGAGAATCGAGTTGCTCATGCTGCCGCCGACGTTATCGCAATAGATGCCACCACCCCATTCTCCCGCGGAGTTGTCCACAATGGTGCAGAGTGCGATTGTTGCGGAGGTATCAATCAAGCACATGCCGCCGCCATAATGAGAAGCGGTGTTTTCGGCAAAGAGGCAATTCTCCGCAAGTAACTCGCCCTCGCCGCCAACATTAGCTGCGAAGAGGCCGCCGCCGTGCGCACTCGGGACCATCTCGGGCGCGATGCACTCGTTGCCGTTGATTGTGCAGCTGGTCATGGTAACGCTGTCCAGGTCAACCATAAATATGCCTGCGCCGTAGGCATCCACGAAAATCGTCCTGGCCATGTTACCAGTTACGGTGCAGTCGGTTATGGTCACCATACCCAAACCGTCACCCATGATTCCCATACCGCCGCCGAAAGCCTCCTCGAAGCTTTCCACCGAATTATCCGCCACAGTGCAGTCCTGAACCACAACTTGATTACCATAAAGGCCCATACCGCCGCCAGCAGCCACACTCCCTCCCCAGGACGTGGCCCTGACGTCGTTGCCCGTCACTGTACAACCTTCAATCAGGATGCTGTCGGCAGGTGGCCCGTAAAAATAACCTGTACTGACACCACCGCCGTACGCATAGGCATCATCTTCGAAGGGGTCAAACGCGTAAACCTCGTTTCCGGTGACCACACAGCCGGTTAACGCAAGGTCACCACTCACATGGATTCCCCCGCCGTAGCACCAGAACTCGTCAGAACTATCCTCGAAGAAGAAAGCTTCTGCTCTGTTGTCAGATATCGTGCACGTAGTGAGTTCCACAGACGCATCAAAAGCACATACTCCTCCACCAGCCGTTTCCCAGTAGCCCTGTACTGTATTGCCGCTGATTGTGCAGTTGGTGGCTACAAGCGTGGTTGGCGCCGAGTCGGATTCAACATATATACCGCCGCCATACCCGGCCGGTATATATGATATGCACCTGTTATTGGATATGGTGCAGCCGGTGAGCAGCAGGTCGCCATCGAGGAAGAATATGCCTCCTCCATAGAGATCCGTATCATATTCAAGAGTATTGTTGCACACTAGGCAATTAGTGAGCGTCGCGTTAACGTAGTAAGTACAGATGCCACCGCCATCGTAACAGGCTCTGTTACGCAAGACGGTGCAGCCTGTCATATCGAGGCTCGTCGGCGCGTTGTTACCGTATATGCCGCCGCCATCACCATCGTTTGCCTCGTTGTCCGAGATATCCGAATCGGTGATAACAACGGTGGAGAAGGAATCGAAGTATATGCCGCCTCCATCAAATTCAGCGTAGTTGCCTGCAACGGTGCTTTTCGCCAACGTGAGGATCGAGTTGTCGCTGACGTAGATGCCGCCGCCATTCCCGTCAGCAGTGTTGTTTGTGATTGTGCAGTTGGTTATGGTAGCGCTGCAGTTGTCGTAGAGATAGATGCCCCCGCCGTCGCTGGCGCCGCCCGCGAGGTTGCCGGTAATGGTGCAGTTTACTATTACGGGATTGCAGCCGGACTCGCAGTAGATGCCGCCGCCCTCAGCCGCATTGCAGTTACTAATGGTGCAGTTCTTTATTGTAGGGCTGGAACCTAACTCACAGTATATGCCGCCGCCAAGTAGTGCACTGCCGTTGGTTATCGTAAAGCCATCCACCACCGCATCGCTGCTTTCGCCGTCGTCGAAGAGGAAGCCACAGCCGCTAACCTGGCAGTCAATGGCCCAAGTACCGGTGCCGTAGAGGTCCTCCGCCCGCAGGTAGATATCCGCGCCGCCGAAATCCAGATTGACGTTGCCCGCCCCCGAGTATGTTCCATCCGCCACCAGCACGAGCTGATAACCGCCGGCTGCCGTGGCCTCGTCAATGCCGCTCTGAATCGTCTGGAACGCGCTGGTCCAGGAGGTTCCGTCTCCCGTGGTGTATGTGACGCTGCCATCCACGCACCATGTGCTCGTCGCGTCTATCACCTGGATGTATGCAGGCATTGTGAGGGTGTCGCTGCCACCCGGCCCGGTGACTGTCAGGCTGATTGTGTGCCAGCCAGCCTCGAATGTCTGCGAAGGATTCTGTAGGCTTGAGTCGGGGCTGCCGTCATTGTCGAAATCCCATTCCCAGGTATCTATGTCTCCGGTTGACAAATCGCTGAACGTAACGGCAAGTGGCGAAGTGCCCTGGGTCTGGTCGGCGGTGAAATCGGCAACAGGCGGTGTCGGATTTACCGTTATGTAGTCTGCCTTCGTCTCGGTATCTGTGCCGCCCGGACCTGTAACTGTCAGAGTCACGACGTAGATGCCGGGGTTGCTGTACATATAGGACGGGTCCTGCAGGCTGCTTGTCCCGCCGTCGCCGAAATCCCAGTCCCAGGAGGTTACCGTGCCGGTTGATTCGTCGGTAAACTGCACAGTGTGTGGCGCCGTGCCTGTCTGCTGGTCCGCGCTGAACTCGGCGACCGGAGATGCGTACACGTCGACATCAAAATAGGAGTCTGAAAAGAGCCCTCTGGTGTCTTGGACTCTGAAGTCTATCCTATGAGTTCCTTCGCTGGAGAACGTATGCAGGTACACCGCGCCGCTGAATGACCCGTCGCCGGAGGTGACTGTGAATGTCAGCTCGCCCAGGGCGTCATGGTCGTCGGAGACGTACGTCGACAGGTCAAGGGCAAACTCGGTATTGAGCGCAGCCATCCAGGTGCCGACCGGGTCCGGGGCGATTGTCGGCGGGTCGTTCGGCATCTCGGCAACTGTAACGTCAAAAGAGCCCATGGTGGAGAGACCTTCGGTATCCATTACCCAGAACTCGACAGTTATGGTGCCTGTCGTCGTAAACGTGTTGCTGTAAAGCGCCCCGGCGAACGACCCCCCGCCCGAGGCAACTGCAAAAGTGAGGTCGCCGACAGCGTCGTGGTCGTCGCTGACGTAGCTCGTCAAATCAAGGCTGAAGGCCGACAGCTCGGTGGCGGCCTGCGTGCCAATCGGGTTGATTGTCGGCGCGAAGTTGGTCGGAATCGGCTCCTGAACGGTGACATTGAACAGGCCGCCCTTGCTCTTGCCGCGTGTGTCTGTCACGGAGATGGATATCGCACGCAGACCGGTGGTTACAAAGATGTTGGTGTAGACCGTACCGATGAAGGAGCCGCCGCCGGAGGTGACTGCGTATGTCAGGTCGGTGACGGCATCGTGGTCGTCAGTCACATACGCGGCCAGGTCGAGTATGTAGGTGTAGTTGACAGTAGCAGTCTGGCCGGGGACTGCATAGATTACAGGCGGGTTGTTCGGCATTTCAGCAACTGTCACGTCGAATGAACCCACAGCGGTAAGACCCCCCGTATCCGTCACCCAGAACTCTATCGTGTGGCTGCCGGTGGTGGTGAAGGTATTGCTGTAGAGCGGTCCCGCGAACGAGCCCCCGCCTGATGTGACTGCGAAAGTGAGGTCGCCCACATCATCCTGGTCGTCACTGACATAGCCTGTCAGGTCAACGCTGAAGGGAGACAGTTCGGTCGCATCCTGCGCCGGGACAGCATCAACCGTCGGCGGGTAGTTTGTAGGAACCGGCTCCTGAACATCAACATTGAACGACCCGCTGGACGCCTGCCCGCGCGTATCAGTCACTGAGAACTGTACTGCGTGCAGCCCGGTCGTGTCGAACGTGTTTGTGTAGACGGTGCCGGTAAACGAGCCGCCGCCTGAGGTCACTGCAAACATCAGCTCGCTGTCAGGGTCATGGTCGTCCGACACATACCCGGCCAGGCCAAGGATGAACATATAGTCAACGGTGGCAGTCTGGTCGCCAATCGGGCTGATTGCAGGCGGGTCGTTTGGCATCCCGGCGACTGTCACATCAAAGGTACCTGTGGCGGACAGGCCCTCCGTGTCCATTACTACGAAGTCCACAGAGAGGTTGCCGGTCGTTGTGAACGTGTTACTGTAGAGTGCGCCGCTGAAAGAGCCGCCGCCCGAGGTGACGGCGAACGCCAGGTCGCCGACAAGGTCGTGGTCGTCGCTGACGTAGCCCGCCAGATTGAGCGAAAAGGGCAAGAGCTCAGTCGCATCCTGCGCAGGAATAGTGTTGATTGTCGGCGCGAAGTTGGTTGGCACGGGTTCCTGAACATCTACATTGAACGAGCCATTCGAGAACAGGCCACGTGTGTCAGTCACGGAGAACTGTATCACGCTCAGGCCGGTTGTGTCGAATGTGCCTGTATAAACCGTACCGATAAACGAGCCGCCGCCGGAGGTTACTGCGTATGCAAGGTCGCTGTCAGCATCGTGGTCGTCCGAGACGTAGCTCGCCAGGTCGAGCACGAAGACGTAGCCCACGGTGGCTGCCTGGTCACTGATAGGCTCGATCGCGGGCGGGTCGTTGGGCATCTCGGCAACTGCGACATCAAAGCTGCCTGTCGCGGACAGGCCCTCCGTGTCCATTACCCAGAACTCTATCGTGTGATTGCCGGTAGTGGTGAACGTGTTGCTGTAGAGCGCCCCGGCGAATGAGCCCGGGCCTGAGGTGACAGCAAACGTCAGGTCAGCCACTGCATCGTGGTCGTCACTGACGTAGCCTGCCAGGTCAACGCCGAAGGCTGAGAGCTCAGTGGCATCCTGCGCAGGAATAGTGTTGATTGTCGGCGCAAAGTTGGTTGGCACGGGTTCCTGAACATCGACGTTGAACGAGCCGTTCGAACTCAGCCCGCCCGTGTCAGTCGCAGAGAACTGCACAGCGTGCAACCCGGTGGTGTTAAACGTGTTGGTATAGACAGTACCGATAAATGAGCCGGTCCCTGAGGTGACCGTGTAGGTCAGCTCGCCGTCAGCATCGTAGTCGTCGCTGACATACCCGGACACATCGAGTATAAACGTGTAGTTGGCGGTGGCTGTCTGGTCGCTGATTGCGTCGATTACCGGCGGGTTGTTCGGCACTCCCGCCTTTGGGGCAACCGTCACATCGAATGTCCCGGCGGTGGAAAGGCCTTCCGTGTCAACCACGATGAACGCTACAGTAGTGCTGCCGACGGCGGTGAACGTGTTGGTGTAGAGCGCCCCGGTGAACGAGCCGCCGCCCGAGGTGACTGCGAATATCAAATCACCCACAGCGTCATTGTCATCGCTCACATAACCTGCCAGGTTGACGCTGAAAGGCAGCTCTTCAACCGCATCCTGGCCAGGAATAGCGGCAACTGAGGGAGAGTTGTTTGGCGCCACTTCAGAGAACAGCTCCTCACCCATGTCCCTGCAGCCGAAACCTGCAACGAGAATCAACACAAATAACCCAACTGCAAACAGCCCTCTTTCTGACATCTGATTTCTCTCCCAAGTTCTCAGGAATTTGTACAACTGCTGCTACATAATGCCTTTGCTGGGCAATCCAGTCAAGATGAAATGAGAAAATTTGCGCGATTCCCGGGCGTGCCGCTGTTCTGCGCGGGATGGGTCCTTCGCAAGCCTTTGCACCAGCCCCCTGTACGGTGCAATCACAATTCCACCTGCCAAGCGCCCCCGTTCTGCTCTTGAAGGTCTGTTCCGGATGCCTACTTCTTACCCTCTCCTATCCTTGTTAGTATCTGTTCTATCGTACACTCTATGCTGTGGTCGATACAACTGTTGGTCTCTGTCGAGTAGTCGGGACACGCCTCCACGCCCATTATCGACGCCTCTATCGCCACGATGTGGTTCGGGGTTCCGAACCTGGAAAAGAGATACAGGGCCGCTTCTCTCTCACGAATTGTGGGGCCGCGCAGGCTGGCAAGAAGCACGGGGAAGATTTTCTTCTTGTCTTCGGCGCGCTCGGTGAGCAGCCGCAGCGCCTCAACCCTGAGCGCCGGCTCCCGCCTCAAATTCTTCAGGAATTCGGTCAGCTCGCCTGTGTTCATCTTCTTGAGCGCCTCGAGCTCCTCAGCCGTGCCATAGCCTTTCCAGTGGGCTGAGTATTCCTTGAACTCCAGCGAGTGGTCCACGGAAGAGCCCTGCGCTTCATCTTCTCCACCCTCGTGCGGCTTGCCTGCGGGCTCGCTGCATGGACAGCCCGCGCAGGCTATTGCCACTGCAAGTGCTGCGATTATCAGCCGGCTTAATGTTTTCCCACCTGTCCTCATTCGGGGACTCCCTCGCACGCCTTGTCAACCATGATGATACCGCTTCTTCGCCAGGATTCCCAGCGTCTGTGTATTGTCAGTATTCCCGTAACGCCGGTATGGTTCGCCCACATTGCGGGTACTTGCTGGTCTTCGCTGAAACGGACGTAGACCGAGTTTGTCAGGGTCGCATCCTGCGCGTTCGGGTACTTGCTGACTATGAGTTTCTCCTTCTTGCTGCCGAAAGGCGGAGGGAGGCGCACGATAACGTAGCCTTCGGCGAAGACTCTCTTACCTTCCAACTCCAGCAGTTCCTTGGGCCACTCCGTTATCTCGCCATCATCGCCTTCCAGTTGCGGGCCAAGCTTCTCAATCAGCGAGAAGTCCAGGCGCGTTATGCCTTTCTTCTCAAGCGCCGCGTAGTCAACAGACCCGATTCTATCATCCTTGATGGCGGGTTCGACCTTCTTGCCTTCAATCCGGTATATGTAACCGGAGCGCGGCTTGCACTCAACGAAAAACTTCCCTACCACCGCCACGGGCTTTATCCGCTCGAACTTTACCTTCTTACCCGGCGTGGTAACAAGGGCAAACTGGTTGTAGTCCGGTGCCGGTCCCCAGCAGCAGGTCTGCGTCGAGCGCATCAGCTTGAACTTGCTGATTTCTCTTCCCGACTCGAGGGGGAACATAAACCCGACGACGTACACTCTCTTTTCGTGAAGTGCGGCCACCTCGGGCGGAGGAGGCCCAAATTCGCAGAGCTCGTTTTCCTCCCACTGTCCAAGCTGCGCGAACCGGGCATTGATTATGCCCGAGACCTCCTCAAGGCTCGACTCGTCAATCCCGTATGTTAGGCACCCGTAGGGAACTTCTTCCTTGGGCGCCCTGAGCCCTTCCTGCTTGAAAGAAACAACTTCCTCATTCTGCGATTCCGTCGCGTCGCGCTGGTCATCAGGGTTCCCGGGCGGCAGCACTATCAGAGACCCCACAGCCAGGGCAATTGCCAACCCGAAGATGAGAAACCACCTCTTCACTACCGCTACTCTCCCTCTTCCTCATGCTCGTGCTCATGAGCCTTGTGGCCGGGGTGATAGCCGTCGGGATACCTGATTGTCAGCTTGCGCATTTTGCCGTTTACCTCTACTTCACCAAACAC
>DAOVDS010000363.1 GCA_030669415.1 bacterium | reverse complement strand
TCGCTGACTTCATTCTCTGCGAATTCGCAGCCGTACTCCCTGGCCTGCTCCACCATCGCGTTGACAAGCTCCATGCCGTTTACCGGCTTCGCGAACCCGGGGTAGTTCTCGACAACCTGGGTCGAGGTAACCTGCCCCCCGTGGATGAGCTTCTCAAACATAATCGCCTTCATGCGCGCCCGGCCCGCATAGAGCGCGGCAGTCAGCCCGGCCGGCCCGCCCCCCACTATGATTGTGTCGTAGATTCCTGACATGCCTCCCTCCGCTTGACAGAATGGTGACTTCTATTCTAACAGACTGGAAGCTCAAACGCCAGAGTGTATCAGAAACGCGTTGCCCTATTTGGCGCGAGGATGCGCCTTCTTATAGACTTCCTGCATGCGCCGGGTCGTGACGTGAGTGTAAATCTGCGTCGTCGAGAGGCTCGAATGCCCAAGCATCTCCTGCAGCGTGCGCAGGTCGCAGCCCGCATCGAGCATGTGAGTCGCGAAGCTGTGGCGCAGTGTGTGCGGCGATACCTTGCCCGCAAGGCCGAGCCCCATTGCGTATTTCGAGACAATCCTTCGCACCGAGCGGTCAGTCAGGCGCCCGCCGAAGCGGTTCACAAAGAGCGCCCGCTCGCCCGGCTTGGCGCGCCGTACCCTCACGTACTCCTCAAGCGCGCTGCGGGCATACGAGCCAACCGGAACCAGCCTTTCTTTCGAGCCCTTCCCCATAATGCGCACAATTCCGCTACGACAATCAACCTGGTCCACATCGAGGCTTACAAGCTCCGATACACGCATGCCGCTCGAGTACAACAGCTCGAGAACCGCCGAGTCACGCGGGGAAAGCTCCTTCTGTACCGCCGCGGGCGCTTCCACCATCTGCTTGGCCTGCGCCACATCGAGGAAACCCGGCAGCCTGCGCTCGAAGCGCGGCGTGCGCACCGAAGCGGCGGGGTTGGCTGCGAGCTTGCCGGAATCGACAAGATACTTGAAGAAAGCCCTCAGCGTAGAAAGCTTGCGTGCGAGGCTGCGCTTGGATACGCCCTGTGAGAGCAGGTCGGCCAGGAATGCGCGAATTGCTATGACCGTCACCTCGGACGGGTGCCCAACACCGGCAAGCCGGGTGAACTGTTCGAGGTCTTTGCGGTAGGCCTTCACGGTGTTCGGCGAAAGGCCGCGCCTCTGGAGGTGCGCGAGGAAGTTCTGGACATGTCTTTCCACTCGTACACCGTCACTATCGAAATTGTACGTTCCTGTTTACATCTATACTTTCAGAACACAGGAAGCTCAACAGTTGTTTTCAAAAGTGGCAAGCCACTTGTCTCAGAAGTCGAGGCCGGTGTCCGGCTCATTCACATCAGCAGGCGGGCCATCGAAAGTCAGGTCGCACTCCACTGCCGGCTCCTCCTCACTGAGCGAAATCACCGAAGAGCCCGACTTGTGACCTTCAAGCCGCTCAATAAGAGCCAGTGCATCGAAGCACGTCAGGTTGTAGTTGTCGTCCTGGCCATACTGGAGCAGCAAGTCGAAGAGCCTTTGCTTGTATGTGGGGTCGTACTTCACGAGGTACCTGTGCTTGCCCTTGACTACCACCAGCAGCGAGTACTTCCTTGTCCCTGCCTGACCTTTGCCTGCACTCACACGAACACCTTGAGTAGAACCATAGTGGCGTCTTCGTTCTACTCTTCGGCATCTCCAGCAGCAGACTTTAGGCTTTTGCCGCTGACGTGGAAGTTAATCTGGGATTGACGTAACTTCTTTGATAATAAGGAGCAGCGTTGCGGGCTACTACACCGTCACTATTGAAATTGTACGTTCCTGTTTTCGTCTATACTTCCAGAATACAGGAAACTCAACAGCTATTTTCAAAAGTGGCAGGCCACTACTTCTCGCGTGAGTACTTCACCCGGTCGAGTCCCGACACATCGAAAATGTACATGAACCCGAACCCGCCGGACGCCTCCGGCTCGACCGCCTTGCCGGTAATACTGATTATCTGGGGCTGTATCTCGCTGTGGTAGATTATCCACAAGAGTTGCAGCTTCTTGTCCTTGAATTCCATATCCTTGACGACATCGACCTCGCCGCGCGACCAGGCATCCAGCGCCCGCCTGTCATCCTCCTCGCCCACGAGTATCCGGCAGCGCACGTTCTCCGAGTCGAACTTCAGATACCCCGGAAACTGCTTCTGGTCCCTGTATATGTGCGCAACAACGTCCCGGAAGGTATGACCCATGCCCACGTGGTCTTTCAGGTTGGGCCCGAGCTCCTCCGCCTTTATCGTATCTTCGTCATCCTGCGCAATCGCAAGCCCGACACAGCACACCGCAGCTACCGCGAAAACAAGCACCAGCCTCGTCATTGCGACCTCCGATATCTCAACGTAACGTGACAGAACCCTAACACCTCCACGTGCCAAAGTCAAGAACATTATTCCGCGCGCTCATAACCGCAGAAGCGCGCAGTGCGCCAGAGTATCAGGAGAATGAGTGCTACTTTTCGGTCCCGGATTTTAGTTTTTCAAGAGCAGATTTCGCCGCTTTCATTACTTCCGGATGACTATCCAGCCATTGTTTCATCTTGAGAATGTCTTTGGGTACTCGGCGATTCGGGCTTTCCTTAAGTCCGTGCTGAATCTTCATATTCTCTAATATCCTTAGTATTTGGTTGTAAGCTGTGTGACACATGCGGTCTGGGACATTGCCTCCTTGCACACCAGGCGGTGGCGGGGGTTCTAAACGTATGTCATCAAGCACTTCTCTGAGGAAAGGCAGCGCGGATCTTGCTTTTGCCTGACCAAAGACAATGAGAATGGCTATCTGTGCGCCCTGGTCTGCACGCTTGTATGCATCCACAAGTGATGAAACGAGGAGGGTAGTATCCGCTCCCACTTCGTCGAAACTGTACATCACACCGAGGGCGCGGCGCCTCGTCTCCCGGTCACCAGTCAGAAACTTGTGCACAATGACATCAGGTGCTTTCTGTGCCAGCCTCGCCACCGAGTCCGCGACGGGGCCGTATTTGGAATTCCCTACTTCCGTATCTACAAGCTTCTGGAATTTAGCCTCAATCTCGGCCTTTATTTTGTCATCGCCAGTATTGTTATTCCCTGTGGTTGTTTGTACAACTTGTTTGGATGATGGTTCGCGTCCGAGCACGAAGATTACATAACAACATAGAGCAATTAATACGCTACACAATAATGCTACCGCCCAGTGTCCTGTCTTCATTCTATACCCCAAGTCTAATTAGTTCCTGTTGCGGAAAGGATTTCAACTCAAGAAATGAAAAAACGAAAATCAAATCGTTGCAAAAAAACTGACGCACCTTTATCATCCAAGTGTCACTAAAACAAAGGAGATAAATGATGCGTCAGAAATTCGATCCTCAATCCTATATCGGTTGGACACCACCAACCGACCGCAAAATCATACGGCAGTATCGAGAAAAATACAAACATGTTAGCCCAAGTTCAACAGTTAATACCACTCAAAGAGGTCACTCAGGGGCTAAATGGGGTCAATTTGGCCAAAAGTCTGCACTACATCTCAAATCAAGTGTCAAGATTATTGCGCCACTTTGGCCCACCTAAACGTGACGGTATCTCAATTCCCAATCGCTGCAATAGTATCTCCTGACCCT
>DAOVDS010000081.1 GCA_030669415.1 bacterium | reverse complement strand
CATACGCACTTTACAAAACAGGTGGTGAAAAAGCGCTTCCCTTCCTTATCAAACTGCTTGGCAGTCATGTTGACAATTTCGCCCAGCCAGTCATAACAAAGTTCGGCGAATCTGCGGTAGAGCCGCTTCTCAAGGCTGCGCGGTCTGAGAACCTGTTGATGAGAGCTAATGCACTTAGAGCACTCGCCATGCTTCGCAGCGAGAAGGCATTTGCCATGCTTATCGAGGCATTGAAAGATAAAGACTGGCAGATAGTTGATGCTGCTGCCGAGGTCATCTGCCTCTATGAGGATACTACGGCCGTAGAGGCCCTGCTGCGGGTTCTTGAGACTGGAGAGAGCGTGGTCAAGGGTCACGCTGTCAAATCATTAGGCCGGCTGCGTGACAGGCGTGCCGTCAAACCATTGATAGAATTGTTGCTCCAATACGATGATGACTCGACACTCCCGCGTGTAGAGGCGGCGGAAGCGCTTGGCGCCATCGGAGATGAAGCAGCGATTGAAACACTTCTCCTGTGCCTGCTTGATGACGATTCCTGGGTTCGGCGCGCCTGTGCCCGGGCGCTTGCCCTATTCAAGCACAACAGGCACATCACCGATGCTCTCGTTAGGGCTGTCGAAGACTCTGACGGTGAAGTCGGGGAAGCGGCTGCCATTTCGCTTGCCGATATCGGGGATGGGCGCGCGGCGCAAATGCTTATCAAGGTGCTGAACTTCCCGGGTTATGACCTTGAGGAATACGCCGGCGCTTTCGGGAGGATGCCGGGCGATATCGGCCCTGGCGCAATTGCTAGGCTGCGGCAACTCCACCTGCCTGAGACGGTTGAGTTCTTTCTACAGATTCTTGAAAAGAACAGTGATTTCAAAGAGCACGCTGTTTGCGCTCTTGGCGAAATAGGCGACAAGCGGGCAATAGAGCCTCTACGGAAACTTCTCAAAAGTCACGACCCTTGGGACCGTATGGATGCAGCGGCAGCGCTCGTCAGGCTCGGGGACGAGGAGGCGGCCGGAATGCTGCTGAAAGCGCTCCAAAACGGAAACGAGAAGGAACGCGATGCAGCCGCCTACGCGATAGTCGAGTCTCCGCACGCAGAACTGCTTCCGCAGATTCTCGATGCACTTGAGAACGACATCCCCCTTGTTCGGGTTCTTGCTGCAGAGGCACTGGTGAAGCTTGCTGACAAGCATGCCCCAACTGCGCTGCTCGCTGCCCTTAAGGACAGCAACAGCTACGTGAGACAAAAGACTATCAGGACAATTGCCGAAGTCAGAGAACGCAAAGCGGTGGAACCGCTCATTGAGCAGCTTGCATGTGACCCGGACGATGATGTTCGTCACGCGGCACAGGAGGCGCTGCATGAGATAACAGGCCGGAACTTCGGGTGGAACTATCAGCGATGGCGCAGGTGGTATGAGAAGCACAAAGAGCAGTAGACCGCCCCGCCCTTTTCGCAAAAAAGGCGGGGTTCTCCTGTTCTCCTGCTCTGCGGCGCAAGGCGCCGCTGCGTAATCCCTTTGATGCCTGTCACTAACGGTGGGCTCTTTTGAAAGGCTTGCGGTTCTTTGTTATTATTTTGTTGACAGGACTTTGGAAAGAATACAGAATAAGGCAGCGGAGAATGAAGAATATAGAATACAGGATACAGAATGGAACCTGTCGCGCTTCGCGCATCCTTATCCCCCTGTATTCTGTCTACTGTGTTCTGTATTCTGCGTCGAGATTGAACTCAAATAACCTTTCCGGAGGGAGTCATGGTTAATCGTTCTGTCGGGGCGCTGCTGGCCATCGCCTTTGTGCTTATCGTCTGTGTCGGCAGCCTCTTTGCCCAGGAGAGACCCAAGATCGGCAGGTTCTCCGATTTCTACGGTGACGCCAAGGTCAAGGAGGTGGGCGCTACCGGGACCTTCGTTCAGCTCCAGGATACCTGGCTGAACATGGGTGTCTACAAGGGCGACGAGCTTGTGACTGGGCAGGATTCCTACGTCAAGGTTATGATTGAAACCACCAAGGTCGAGCTGCACGAGAAGAGCCGCGCATCTATTGACATGACTGATGAGGGCCTCTACCTCGTCAACCTGGTTAAGGGCAGCATAACCGCCCATATCGAGACGGATGTCTTTCAGCTCAAGGTGCTCAATCAGACGATATACGGCAAAGGCGCCGTAGTAAACGTCAAGATCCGGCCCAACAGGGACATTATCATCAAGGCCGAGTCCGGCGCGCCATACATTGACAACGAGTACGGTGCCACCCTTGTGGTGCCCCAGGAGCAGGTTGTCACAATCAAGTACGACAGGCTCAAGAGGCAGTACGTATTCCAGCCCTCCGCGGAGAACACCATCAACCTCGGCGTCTTGCCGAAAGGCAAGAAAGACCCGGTGGAAATCACCAACTGGGAGGAGTTCGTCATTAACGAGGATGGCGAGGGCAACGTGCGCGAGTTCAAGGCGGGACCTAAGCGTCCCGAACCCCGGACGCCCTGGCCGAAGAGGAAGTTCTCCATCAACGCCCTGGTGCGGTATGACTGGTTCGACTCCGACCGGGACATCTACTGGTACCGTGGCGAGAAAGAGACTTTCAAGACGACAAGAGCCAGCCTTGGTATTGCCACCACGTACAAGTTCGCGGAGATATTCCTCGGTATTGACGCGGCGAAAGACAACCCGCTCGAAGACCTGTACCTGCGGCTGTTCGTCCCGAAGAAGGAGAAGCTGTTCAACGTCAAAATCGGCCAGATGCAGGTGCCGTTCGGCTCTCAGGTACGCATGCGCCCCGAGAACCTGCTCCTTCTCGAGTACTCGCAGGCTGTGAAGTACGCCTTCGCGTCGGTACAGGGCGACCCTGATTCCTCCGACCTCGACTACCTCTATGACAGCGGCATTCAACTCTGCGGCGAACTCGAGCTCTTTGCCGGCGTCCGCTTCGAGTACGGTGCGGGTATCTTCAACGGCGAGAAGCGCGTCACATCCGAGACCAATGATGGCAAGGCTGTAATCGGCCGGATTGGACTGAACTTCAGCGACAGCTTCACCGTGGGCGTCTCCACCTACGAAGGTGAGATATGGATTACCCCGGGAGACCGCTACAGCACCATGTCCCGCAGGAGAAACGGGATTGACTTCAAGATTCAGGCGGACCAGTTTATCCTCCAGGGAGAGTATATCTGGGCCGAAGACAACCCGGCTACGCTCTCAAGCCTTCCTGCTACTTACGGGCACGGTACGAAGTACAACATTACTGAAGGCTACTGCCTGGAGATGGGATTGGGGCTTAGCGTGCTCAAGGAGAGCTGGAAGAAGTGGATGCTTGTCGCCAAGCTGGATGTGCTCGACCCGCCCAAGGGCCTGGTAAACGCCGGCGCCGAGCACCAGCACCTGAAATCGACCATCTTCGCTGCCGGTCTTGTCTGGCAGCTTTCCGACGAGGTGAAATTCTCCGCCGTGTTCGAGACCCTCAGCCAGGGCAATGACCGCTACACCGCTCCTCTCAAGGAGGGCGACGCCAACCAGAGGGCGATTCTCCAGTTCAACATCTCCTTCTGATTCGCCAGATTGGAGAAGAGGCAACCGAGGACAGGCTGGGCTGGTCCTCGCTACCCCGAGGAGGTCGTGCCATGATTAGCTTTGAGGAATTCAAGAAGCTCGAGTTCAAGGTCGCCAGAATCGTCTCTGTCGCGGACCACCCCAACGCCGACAAGCTCTACGTCCTCAAGGTTGATATCGGTGGCGAGACGCGCCAGACTGTCGCCGGGCTCAAGCCCTACTACAAGCCCGAAGAGCTCGAAGGCATGCTCACGGTCGTGGTCACCAACCTCGAGCCGGCCAAGCTGCGCGGTGTCGAGTCCCAGGCCATGATACTGGCCGCTCAGGAGGGCGATATTGTCTCCTGCCTCCAGCCTGACCCGCGAAAGCCAGTTTCGCCAGGCTCCAACGTGCTCTGAGGTGATTGATACTGCTTCTCAATGGCCCTTGCCGGTACTACGGTGCTATCACAGTGTCGAGCTTCACGGACGCCATTACGCCCATGCCCGCTGATTTGAAATCTATGCCCCTGTCGAGCAGCAGCTTGTTGAGCTCCTGAATGCTTGTGCCGGGAAGAAGAGGCGCCACTATCAGCATCTTCTTCTCCTTGTCGCCGTCGAGCATCTGCCGCAGGCCGGCGAATATCGGGATATCCGTCGCCAGTATCTTCTCGAGCCCTTCCGCCTCGACGACGCCTGCCTCGTACGCGCCCGCTTCCGCAATTGCCGAAAGGACGTCGTCGAGCAGCTCGAGTTTCCCCAGCAGCAGTATCACAAGCTCCACGCGGTGAACCTCCAGTTCCTCTTGTTCGCCGCAATTCTAACTACTCGGGCAGTCCATTTCAAGTCAATAACTTCCCCAAATGATGCTCCGGTACTATCCCCGCCGCCAGCGGCGGGGATAGTTGCTTGACACGACACGCGAAGAAGGGGCGGAGCGTCAAGTATGCGGTGGGGCAGGGCTGGTGATTTCGCTTGATGGCTGACGGGGCAGTGATATAATTGCCGGCTCGCGGATTTGACAGATTGAGGGTTATGACTGCACGGGGGTTTGAGATGGCCAGGGAACCGGCGATTGCCGTCATAGGCGGCGGGATAGCAGGGATACAAGCCTCCCTCGACCTTGCGGACATGGGCGTGAAGGTGTACCTGATAGAAAAACAGCCCAGCGTCGGCGGGGTTATGGCGCAGCTTGACAAGACATTTCCCACAAACGACTGCGCGATATGAATCCTCTCACCCAAGCTCGGGGATGTCGGTCGGCACCCCAACGTCGAGATACTTGCCTACAGCGAGGTCACCGGCGCGAAGAAGAAGGGCGGCGGCTTTTCAATAGACGTGCGCAAGAAAGCGCGCTACGTCGATGTCACCAGGTGCACCGCATGCGGTGCGTGCGTCGAGAAGTGCCCGACGAAGGTCTCCAGTGAGTTTGATATGGGGCTGGGCAAGCGCAAGGCCATATACATGTACTTCGCGCAGGGCATCCCGGCGGTAATGACGATTGACGCCGACAAGTGCATATACCACAAGCGGATACGCGCGGGAAAAAAGCCCGCCTGCCAGAACTGCGAGAAGGTCTGCGAGGCTGATGCGGTTGATTTCGACCAGAAGGATGAAGATATCACCATCGAGGTAGGCGGGGTTATTATCGCCACAGGGCTCGAGCTTGTTGATGTGAAGAGTCTTGGCAACTACGGGTACGGCAGGTTCAAAAACGTTGTAACCGCACTCGAGTATGAGCGGCTGATGAGCGCCTCTGGGCCCACCATGGGCCACCTGAAGAGGCCTGCGGATGGCGAGTTGCCGAAAAGCGTGGCGTTCCTGCAGTGCGTCGGCTCGCGCGATTTGCGCCACAACAGGTACTGTTCGAGCGTGTGCTGCATGCACTCGATTAAGGAAGCGATACTCACCCGGGACCACTACCCGGATACGCGGGCGGCGATTTTCTATATGGACCTTCGCGCGGTGGGGAAGTGGTTCCACAAGTACCGCAGGCGCGGTGAAGAGGAATACGGTATCCGCTACGTCAAGGGTCGGGTATCGCACATAGATGAGGATGAGAATGGCAGCCTGGTGCTGCACTACGAGGAAGTCACATCCGACAGGATAGCCAGGGAGAAGTTCGAGATGGTGGTCCTGGCTACCGGGTTACGGCCGGGCCGGGGCGCGCGGGAGCTCTCGGACATATTCGGGTTTGAGCTTGACGAGTACGGTTTCGTCAGGACTGACCCGCTGGAGCCGCTGGATACAACTGTAGAAGGCATCTACGTGGCGGGTTACGCGCAATCGCCCAAGGACATACCGGAGACTGTCGCGCAGGCAAGCGGCGCGGCGCAGAGGGCTGCGGGCCACGTGCTCGGCACGGCAGCAGCGAAATAGCGGAGGTGCAGACCTGTGAGTAACTGCAGAATAGGCGTGTTCCTGTGCCACTGCGGCAGCAACATAGCCGGCGTGCTGGACATGGAGAAACTCGAAGAGTACGCTAAGACGCTGGCGAACGTGGTATTTGTGGAAAGGAACCTCTACACGTGCTCCGAGCCGGGACTCAAGGCCATCAGGGAGGCTATTGCCAAGCAGAAGCTGGACCGCGTGGTTGTTGCGGCATGCTCGCCGAGGACGCACGAGCCGACATTCCGCATTACTGTCTCGCAGGCGGGGCTCAACCCCTACCTGTTCGAGTTCGCCAACATACGCGACCAGTGCTCGTGGGTGCACGGAAACGACCCGGAGGGCGCGCTGGAGAAGGCGAAGGACCTTGTGCACATGGGTGTCGCCCGGGCCGCGCTTCTTGAGCCGCTCGAAGTAATCGAGGCGGATGTCCTGCCCTCGGCGATGGTTGTCGGAGGCGGGATTGCGGGCATGACCGCGTCGCTCGACCTTGGCCAGCGCGGGTTCGATGTCACGCTTGTAGAGAAGGAAAAGGAGCTTGGAGGGCTGCTCAAGCACCACTTCAAACTCTACCCGTCCGAGATAGACTCGAAGGAGTTTCTCGGGAGCGTGATTGCCAGGGTCGAGGCAAACGGGAAAGTCAAGGTTCTTACCGGGTCAACAATGGAGGCAGTCAAAGGCTGCATAGGCGACTACACGGTGACGGTGAACCACGCCGGTCAGGAGGAAGAGGTCAAGGTCGGCGTTATTATCATCGCCACCGGCGCCCAGGTCTTCGAGCCAAAGGGGATGTACGGCTACGGAGATGAAAAGGTCCTGACGCAGCAGCAGTACGAGGATGTGCTTCGGTCGGGGCTCAAGGGCGTAAACAGCGTGGTTATGATTCAGTGCGTCGGCGCGCGGGCGGGCGAGCGGGATTACTGCTCGAAGATATGCTGCATGAGCGCGCTCAAGAACGCCCTGGAGACGCTCAAGCAGAACCCGAAGGCCAACATTTACATACTGTACTCGGACATGCAGGCTTTCGGTATCGAGAACGAGGAATACTACCGCGAAGCGAGAATAAAGGGCGTGAACTTCATCCGATGCACCCCGGAGATAACCAACCCCAAGGTCGAAAACGGCGCAGTGGTTGCATTCGACCAGGAGGTGCAGGCGAGCCTGAGAATACCCTACGACGTGCTTGTCCTTTCGACCCCGCTCGTGCCGCGCGCGGATTCGCAAGACCTCGGCCAGCTCCTGAAAATATCGCGTGACGAGAATGGATTTTTCCTCGAGGCGCACGTCAAGCTGCGCCCGGTTGACTTCGCGGTGGACGGCATATACCTGTGCGGCTGCGCGCACTGGCCGGCGGATGTGTCCGAGACGATAGCGCAGGCGCACGCGGCGGCTGCGAGGGCATCCATCCCGCTTTCGCAGGGCAGGGTGAAGGTCGAGCCGTGCGTTTCCGCATTCATAGACGAAGACCTATGCCGCGGATGCGGCCTGTGCGTTTACGCCTGCCCCTATAGTGCGATTGAAGTCGTGGAGACTGACAGGGGCCCCAAGGCAAAGGTTACGGAGGTTTCCTGCAAGGGCTGCGGCGTATGCGCCGCGACGTGTTACCGCAGGGCGTTGAAGATAAGACACTTCACCAACGAACAGATTGAAGCTCAGATAAATGCGCTCCTGGAGGTTCGGTAAATGACGGACGAGTTCAAGCCGAAGATACTTGCCTTCTGCTGCAACTGGTGCTCATACGCTGGTGCGGACTCGGCGGGCGTGAGCAGGCTGGCCTACCCTGCAACGGCGCGGATAGTGAGGGTCATGTGCTCGGGCCGGATAGACCCGGTGTGGATACTGGAGGCGTTCCGGGGCGGCGTTGACGGCGTTTTCGCCTCGGGCTGACACTTCGGCGACTGCCACTACATAAGTGGCAACTTTCAGGCTGAAAGTAAAATCAACATGACCCGCGAGATGCTGCGCTACATCGGTGTTGACCCGCGGCGTCTGGCGCTGGAGTGGATTTCCGCGGCCGAGGGCGGGCGCTTCGCGCAGCTTATGACCGAATTCGATGCGACAATCCGGGAGCTGGGGCCGTTCGGCTCCTCCGAGGGGATTGACCGCGCTGTGCTCGAGCGCAGGCTGGATGCCGGCATAAGGGCCGCGGGCGCCAAGAAGCTGCGCTGGGTTGTCGGCAAGTACACCGAATTCACCACCGAAGGCAACAAGTACGGCGAGGTCTTCACCCGGCACGAGATGAACCGCACGCTGCGCGGCATTATAAAAGAAGAGGTGGACAGTTTCGAGATACGCGGCCTCCTTGAGGAAGAGCCCAGGTCGGTCAAGGAGCTTGCAGCCGGGCTTGACATGGACCCGCCCGGCGTCCTGCGCTATATCACTGCGATGAGGAAGAAGAAGGAAGTCGCCCTCAGGGAAATCAGGGACAGAACACCGGTGTACGAGTCCCTTCCCACCCCGGTTTCGACAGAGCCCAGAAAGAGGGTCGAGGCCGCAAAGCCAACTGCGAAGAAGAGCGTAAAGACGGACAAGGTCGCGGTCGTGCTCGGAACAGGCCCGGCGGGTGTCGCGGCGGCGCTCGAAGCGGCGGATTCCGGCAGCAAAGTCTACCTCGTTGATGATTCGCCCGGGCTTTCCGGCGAGCGCATAGTGCAGGATGAGAACCTCGAGGCAGACGTGTTTGCCCGGGCCGACTTCGCAAAGGCCCTGGAGCATCCCGCGATTGAGGTTGTCGGGCTGGCGAGCCTGCGCAGGGCAAAAGCACAAGATGGCAAGATAAGGCTCAAGTTCGAGACTGTCCCCAGAAGAATTGAGCCGCAGAAGTGCGACGACTGCGGCGCCTGCTACCAGGCCTGCCCGATAAGCCTCTGGGACGCGTACGACCAGAACCTCTCCTGGCGCACCGCGGTTGACAGGTTCAGCGCCGAGTCGGGGGCTTACAACGTCATAAAGGAAGAGATGCCCGTATGCCAGGCTACCTGCCCGGTCCACCTCGACATACGGGGTTACGTGGGCCTTATTGCCGATGGCAAGTATGCCGAGGCGCTCGAGAGGATACGCGAGCGACTGCCGTTCCCCTCGATTTGCGGGCGCGTCTGCGCGCACCCCTGCGAGGATGCGTGCAACCGCGGCAAGGTGGATGAGCCGATTATGATTTGCTCGCTCAAGCGCTTTGTCGCAGACTGCGAGATGAACGAGTGCTTTGACATAAAGGTCGAGCCGCCGAAGAAGCTCCTGGACAAGAAAATCGCTGTCGTCGGCGGCGGGCCTGCCGGGCTTGCGTGCGCGCACGACCTCGCGAAGAAGGGTTACCGCGTCACAGTGTTCGAGGCGCTGCCGGTGGCGGGCGGGATGCTCTACGTGGGCATTCCCGAATACCGCCTGCCTAAGAAAATCCTCGGCCGCGAAGTTGACCTGGTCAGGGCGCTGGGCGTCGAAATCAAGACCGGCGTGCGAGTGGGCCGGGATATCCCCTTTGAGAAGCTGCGAGAGGACTTCGACGCGATATTCATGGGTATCGGCTGCCACAAGGCGTGGACGCTCAACGTGCCCGGCGAGGATGAGCTTGACGGGGTTATTGACTGCGTGACTTTCCTGCGGCAGAACAACCTCGGTGAGGGCGTCCCGGTCAGGGACAAGCTGGTCGTCATTGGCGGCGGGAACGCGGCGATAGATGCGGCCAGGGTCGGCGTGAGGCTCAGCTACAAGGAAGTGCATATTGTCTACCGCCGCACGCGCAGGGAAATGCCTGCAAACTCATGGGAAATTGACGAGGCCGAGCACGAGGGCGTTAATTTAACGTATCTGGCTGCGCCGGTCGAGATTCTGGGCACGGATGGCAAGGTCGTCGGGATAAAGTGCATCAGGATGGAGCTTGGCGAGCCGGATGCGAGCGGCAGGCGCCGTCCCGTTCCGATTGAAGGCTCGGAGTTTGACATGGACTGCGACATAGTCGTGCCCGCGCTCAGCCAGACTACCGACCTGGAAGGACTTGAAGAAAAGGGCGTGGATTTCACCCGCAGGGGAATGATAGCTGCTGACGAGGATACGCTTGCCACCTCTCTCGAGGGAGTTTTCGCAGGCGGGGATGCCGTGACAGGTCCGGGCCTTGCGATTGAGGCGATAGCACAGGGCAAGCAGGCTGCAGTAGAGATAGACAGGTATCTCGGGGGCGATTAAGGTGAGTGACAGGAAAAAAGACCGCTACATTATCCCGTTTGACGACATCGGCGCCGAAAGGGCCAAAATGCCCCGCATAGGGCGCGACGAGGCGGTATGCAGCTTCACGGAAGTCGAAACGGGGCTGACTGAGAATCTGGCGCAGAAGGAGGCGCAGCGCTGCCTCGCGTGCCGCAGGTGCCTCGGCTGCGCGCTCTGCTGGGCCGAGTGCGACCCGCAGTGCATAGTGTTCGAGCAGACAAGTGAGCCGCTCGAGCTTGCCGCTGATGCGGTTGTTGTCGCACCCGGCGCCCTGAGAAAGCACGAGAAAATTGCATCCAAGTTCGGCTTCCAAGAAAGCATGAACATAGTCACCGGCCTGCAGTTTGAGCGTATCCTCTCGGAAAACGGGCCATACGAGGGGCAAATCCTGCGCCCGCACGACGGTGATATCCCGCGCAGCATTGCGTTCGTTCTTGCAGTCGAGCCCAAAGACAGGGGCGCAGCCGGCGCCTATCACGCGCTTCTCTATGGGCTGAAAGAGGCGGCTGCGGCGCAGAACAGGCACAAGGATATGGATGTCATGTTCTTCATTCCCGCAGGGTACGATTTCGTGGCTCAGTTCAAGGAGCTTGCCAGCAAGTATGCGGTCGGGGCTGAGGTGGTTGAGGGGGAAATTGCCTCGATTGCGCAAGCTCCTGAGACTGCCGGCGTAGTTGTGGACTGTGCCGGCACGAAGCTCGAAGTTGACCTAACGGTGCTGCTTGGCAGGCTTGAGATTCCCGACTATCTCAAGGAGCTTGACAGGCGTCTCGGTCTCAAGCTCGAATCGACCGGTTTCTGGGAATCCGCCAGCCCGGAACCACTGGAAACGGCCGTGTCCGGCGTCAGCCTCGCGGGTTTCCGGTTCAAGGACTAATCCCTCGCCTGCCGCCCGGCTTGCCGGCACTGCTGTGGATTTGGTCCTGTTTTGTCTTGCGCAGGCAGGGCTTATTCCTTTAGGATATGAACAGAATGTTTATGGACTGTCTGGCGTCTATATTGGTAGAGTGAGACTATGCCCGGACTTCTTGAGATTCTTATTATTGCCGCAGTGGCGCTGGTGCTTTTCGGTCACAAGAGAATCCCCTCGCTCGGGAAATCGCTGGGGATTGGGACAGGCGAGTTCGGCAAATCTTTCAGGAAGGCTGCGAACCTGCCGGATGCGCCTGCCGACCTGGAGAAGAAAGACGGCAATGGATAACGCCCGCGGGTGCTCCTGACAGCGGCTGTGCCGGCGCATTCAGGGCAGGCGGGAAGACAAGGGAGGACGAATCCAATCGGCGCGACCGAATCCAATGTTGAGAGTTCCAGCCCCGGGCCCGGCGGCGGGTTTGTCGGCTGGATTACCGGCTCGTTCCTGCCTGCAGTATGGTCCCATGTAAAGCGCTACGGGAGAATCTTCTATTTTGCGGGGCGGGAGTTCAAGCGTGACAACTGCCCGATACGCGCCGCGGCACTGGCCTTTGTCATGCTGCTGTCGCTGGTGCCGGCGACCTTCGTCTTTTTTATAATCCTCAACGCGGTCGGGGTCTTCAAGAAATTCGGCCACAGTCTGCGTGATACTCTTGCCGGCCAGGTCGTTCCCAAGGCCGAGCAGTTCGACAGTGTGCGGGAGTGGATTAACACCACCATCGACAGGCTGGTCTCCCAGGTCAGCGGCGACATAACGGGAGTTTCGTTCAACGTGGTTTCATTCGGCGCGATGATTGTGACGGCCGCACTCCTGCTTACCGCCATTGAGAAGGCGCTCAATGACATCTGGGCCATCAAAGTCAGGCGCGGCCTGATAAAGCGGTTCGCCAATATATGGATGATAATCACGCTGGGCCCGGTGCTTATCTTCTTCTCCTACTACTTCGGCCAGGGGCTTTACAAGCATGTCACTGCTACCACTCAGCTTGCTGAGCAAGGCTGGCTTTATGACGTGTTTATCTTCATGCTGCCATATCTCTTCTCCGTGATTGCGTTCTACTTGCTGTTCCAGTTTGTGCCATACACCGCCGTCAGAGCCGATGGAGCACTTGTCGGCGCAATATTCGCAGGTGTTGTCTGGGAGTTCTCGAAAGTGCCGTTTACGGCGTACGTCGCCAATGTCATTAACCCAACCGGGGTGTACGGCCCTCTTGGTGTAATCCCCTTCTTCCTGCTGTGGGTCTACCTCTCGTGGGTCATTACCCTGTTTGGCGCTGAGCTGAGCTACTGCAAGCACAACTTCGAGATAATGGTTTCCGCGCACAAGCACGATGAGCACTTCCTCTCGCTTTACAGGGGATACTACACGATTCGAATCCTCGAGGAGGCTGTTGTCTCATTCCATAGTGGGAAAGGGCCTGTCAAGGTGGATCGCGTGGCCAGGAAGCTGAAGATGCCGCTCAACCTGTGCCGCGAGCTTGCCGAAGGACTGCGTACCAACAAGCTGCTCAGCTACACGGGCAGGGACCGCACGCACTACCAGCTTGCCAGGGCGCCTGACAAGATTACTCTCGGGGATGCCCTCACGGGGATTCCAGTCACGCGGCTGGAAGCCCCGCCGAACGCCGCCACGCCGGCAGACAAGAGAATACTTGAGGTGTTCAGCGCCGTAAACACGCATCGGGAAAAGACGCTCAGCTCGGTTACTTTCGCCAACATAGCGGAGTTGTCCGAGCAGAATGAAGCCCCGGGTCTGTGACCCGGGGTTTTTGTCAACCCCGCCGCACAGCGGCGGGGCTTCCCGGCTCGCTGACGGCAAAGGGAAGGCAGTGGTATGGAGCCAGACCTCAACTCAATGTCTGACGAGGAGATGCTCACCTACTGCAAGCATGCCGATGATGAGATAATGCGCACCTGCGTTTCGATACTCGCCCGGCGCTACGAGTCCTCGCTTCTCAACTACATATATCGCATGGTTCGCGACAGGGATATCGCGGAAGACCTGCTGCAGGAGACTTTCGTGCGGATTTACCGCAAGTCGCGCGAGTACCGCCCCCAGCTCACGCTTAACCTGCCTGTTGACTCGACCGGGTCGGATGCCGAGGAACTGGTCAGACTGCTCGAATCGGAGGATACCCAGGTCCCGGCGCGCCTCGTGGCGGACAAGGAGCTCGGCCGGGTCGTGGGCGAGATACTCGGTGAGCTGCCTGAGAGCTACCGTGTAGTGCTGATCCTCTGCGACATGGAAGGCTTCTCCTACCGCGAAGCGTCCGAAGTCATGAATGTTCGCCCCGGCACCGTGGGCAGCCGTCTGGCGCGCGCACGCCAGCACTTCGCAGGAAAGATGCTGCCCTATATGCGCCGCGTGAAAAAATAGAAGCCCCGGGTCTGTGACCCGGGGTTTATTAACCCCGCCGCACAGCAGCGGGGCTTCCGGGACATTGCCAATGTGGTACCTGATAACATGGACAACGCACGGATACTGGCTTCAGGGCGACCCGCGAGGATTCCGCACACGCAAGGGGAAGCGACACATACCGTCGCCTGCAAGGTTTGCTGCACCCGGCGAGAAACCGTATAGCCCGGAGCAACACGAGTGCCTATATGAGCTTCAAAGGAAACAGACACCACAACCTGTGACGTTGAGCCCCAGTCACCTGAAACTCATTCTTGGAATCATCGCTGACACGATGAAGGAACTGTGCGGTGAATATGGCGTTGTTTCAATTGACACTCACCACGTGCACGCGGCGGTGGACCTGAGAATAACCCCAGGTCAGAGACCTGGGGCTTCCGTATCGAAGTTCTGCCAGTTTGCAAAGGGGCGCAGTGCTAAAGCGTTGAATCGGGAGGGAGTTCCGGGAAAGATATGGGCACGGGGCTACCACGCCAGGAGGCTTCAAGCCGGTCATGTCCAGTCTGCAATCGATTACGTCAAACACCACTCCGACCAAGGTGGCCAGGCGGTGGAAGTATATTCCCGGCCTGAATGAAGCCCCGGGTCTGTGACCCGGGTTTATTAACCCCGCCGCACAGCAGCGGGGCTTCCTGCGTACCCTCCACTTGCACAAATTAGCGCATGCCTTCTGAGCGGCATAACCTGTTTTCTGACTTGCACTAACAGCAACCCGTCGAACCTCCGGAGTGCCCAGAAATGTCAGTTGGGTGACAAATTTTGTCACTTCGGACAGTATTAATGGAATTGCGGTGAAAACGGGCATATTTTTTCTTGTCACAACCCTTGACACAGCATGCAGCTACGCATACAATTCTTAGGTCTGAGGCTTTGTCCTGAGTTTGGGCATGCCTCTTGCATACTGAACAAAGGAAAGTTTTGGGAACGAGGGATTAGCAACAGGGAAAGGAGGTAGGTGTCGGACAAAGAACTTGAAGCTTTGTTCTGGGAGTTGAGTTTCTGAGTGTGGATTTTGGAAGGGAGCAAGGGATGAAAGGTTTTACGCTGATAGAGCTCATGATCGTGGTGGCGATTATTGCCATTATCGCGGCAATCGCTATCCCGAACCTGCT
>DAOVDS010000173.1 GCA_030669415.1 bacterium | reverse complement strand
CTTCTTGCCCTCGACCTTGCGGTTCTTGAACTTGTAGAACTTCGTCACCCGGCGTCCATACTTCACGTCCGAGTAACGGTAAATCACCTTTATCGGTATCTCGCTCACTCTAAGCGAAGGAAGGCGCTTGCTCCACCTGTTGGGCACTGTCTCCGTGCCCTCGATAGTGTAAATGAAGTACTCGGAAAGCCCTTCCTTGACAATACCCTTGGCTTTCTCAAACTTCCCATCGCCCGCCGTCAGTTCTCCATAGGCATTTTCGGCGGCCTTGGCTTTCTTGCGATACTTTCTTTGCAGCGCGCTCCTCTCATCTCTCGGTGCTTTTCGCCAGTGCCTTCGTGCGAGGTCAGCAATCTTCTCGACCAGGTGGATAGTGCCGACAATCAGCCGGGTCTCGGCGTTCTCGTAATCTTCGCCCGAGTTGTTGGTCACAGCCACCTTGCCGACAAGCTCTATCTTCTCCTCCTTCTCGTCGGCAAGCGCAACATAATCGGCGGCCCACGTAATACCTGAAGTAAAGTAGGTAATCTCCACCGGAACCGCGCCGTCAATCTTGCTTTCTATGTTCCAGATTAGCACGTCAGGCCGGTTCGCGGGATAGGTGGTATCGAGCACCTCTATCGAGTCCTTGCGCTTGAGTGCACGGAACTCGACCGATGTCGGGTCTATGAGCGTGTTGGCCCACGAAAACTGTATCTGGTTGGAGCCCTTCTTGAACGTAAGCGTGCGGCGGTCCTTCACCAGCGTTATGTCTTCGCTGTTGTAGATGGTAAGCTGCACAGTATCGCGGGCCGGAACTGTCACCAGGTCCACCGCGGCCTGCGCGCTATCCTGCAGCGACACGTACTCGCTAACCACCATTAGCGCAAGCACGACTACTGCAAGCTCAAGTGTTCTTCTGGTCCACTTCATCACGCACCTCCCGCCTACCAGAGGTTGCGAAGGTAAAGTGTATAATAAAGGATGTACTTGCGCTCCTTCGTCGTCGGGGGAAGTTTCGCGTGGAAGATGACTTCGTTCACGTTCTTCTTCTCCACCTTCACGAACTTGGCGAAGTCCTCATCCTCTTCCTTCTTGTTCGGGTCGGTATCTTCGCCAATCTGGACCTTGAGCTTCTTGTCCTTTATTTCCCACTCGCCTGAAGGATGCTCCACTATCCGCACGAGAACTTCCTTCTTCTTGAAGTTCTCCAGGGTGAAGCGGTACACCTGCTTCACGTCGCGCACCGGCCCGCGCCTGTTCACCGTCTCGGTGGACATGAGCGCGCGCTTTACAACCACATCCTTGGCAAGACCCAGGAACAGCTTCATCTCTTCGCCGGTCGGTGTCGTCGCGCCCCAGTCCTCGCCGAGAAACGCAACCCCGCCGTGCCCGTCATCCTGGTATATCCTCACCTTGCCCGGAGGCAGCGTGAACAGGCCCAGGTTGTGCTGCTTGTCGTTCTTGAGCACGTAGCGCATCTCGGTCTCTTTGCGCCGGTTCGCATCAAACTCGTAAATCTTGTCAAACGCGACGTTCGTCAGCTTGCGCGCCAGCACCAGCTTCGCCTCGCCGTTGTCCAGCGAGCGCTTGTACCTGTCGCCAATCTTCGGGTAGATGTTCGCGTTTACGAACCGCTCGCCCGTGGTGTTGTGCATCTTGAGGTAGCAGCGCATGGTGAGCTTCTTCTCGCCCCGGTCCGCTATCGCGCGGTAGGTGTAGTACCGGTTGAAGTTCGCTATCAGGTAGCTTATGCGTATCTTGGCCGGGCCCGCCTGCTCGCTCGACACTGTCCAGACAAGCGCGTTCTCGCCCGGCGGGTACGAGACGCAAAGAACGTTCACCTTGCCAGGCGCCTTGATTACCCGAAACTGTATCGAGCCCTTGTCAATGTAGGTGTTGGCCCAGGAAAAGTCCACCTTGTTGCGCCCCTGCTGGAGCGTCAGTGTGCGCTCCTCCTCGCAGAGCGTGAAACTGTCCTTCTCGAGCCGCACGTCAATCCTCTCGCGCTGCGGGAGAGTGACCAGCTTTATCCTGCCGAACGTGTCACTCGCACCGAGCACCGCAAGTGCGGCGAATGCCACCGCAATCACCCAAACTCCTCGCCCCATAACACTATCTCCTTCCAAAAAAAACATCCGGTTCATTACCCGTTACCCCAAGTTAGACAATACATCTGCAAGAAAGTTCGCGTGTTACTGGTACTTTTTATTTGCCTTCGTCTCCAGACAGATTGGCAATCTCGTTTTCCACCTGCTCCCACTCGGAGTAGCTCTCTTCAAGCTCTTTCTTGAGCGCGGCCTGACTCTGCGCCACCTGCGCAGCCTCGACATGTCTGCCCGAGGAGTATAGCTGCTCCATGCTTTTCTCAATCTCCGCCAGTCGCGCCTCAAGCTCCGCAGTTTTTTCCTGCAGTGCTTTCGCCTTCTTTTGGGCCTTGCGCCTGCGTGCTGCAAGCTTCTTTTTCTTCTGCCAGGCCAGCTTGCCCGCCGAAGGGGTCTTGTGCTCCTTCTCTTCCGGCAGCTTGTCTGCGAGTGTCTCCTGTTGCTTGCTTTTTCGCCAGAGGAAGTGCTCGTAGTCTCCGGGATAGTCGGTGATGTGCGCGGCGCCGATTTCCACCACCCTCGTTGAGAGCTGGTTCATGAAGTAGCGGTCGTGGCTGACAAATACGACAGTCCCGCCGAACCGCCTGAGCGCGGCAAGGAGCACATCCTTGGTCTTCATGTCGAGGTGGTTGGTCGGCTCATCAAGAAGAAGCACGTTGGGCCTTGAGAGCAGCAGCGCAAGAAGTGCGAGCCGGCTGCGCTCGCCGCCGCTGAGGACTTCGACCTTCTTGTAGACGTCGTCGCCGCTGAAACCGAAGGCGCCGAGCAGGCCCCTGAGCTGTGGTCTGAACTCGGCCGGCGCCTGTACCTCGGCAGTCTGCAGCACTGTCAGCGACCCGTCGAGCAGTTGCGCGCTCTCCTGCTCGAAGTAGCCGAGCACCACGTTATGCCCCTCCCTGCGCGTACCGCCATCGAGCGCCTTCCTGCCTGCCAGCACCGCCATCAGCGTGGACTTGCCCGCCCCGTTTGGCCCGACAAGCGCGAGGCGGTCTCCGCGGCGGACGTCAAGATTTACACCGCTGAAAACGGGTCGGGCGCCGTAGCCTGCGGATGCGCCTTCGAGCGCCAGAACAGCAAGGCCGCTGCGCTCGGGCGCCGGGATCACCACGTGGATTGAGCCGGCAGGATGCGGCACCTCAACAAGCTTGAACCTCGCCAACTGCTTGATTCGCGACTGGACCTGCGAGGCCTTGCGAGCCTTGTAGCGGAACCGCTCGATGAACCGTTTCTGCCTGGCGAGTTCCTTTTCCTGGCGGGCCCGCGTCGCATGGAGAAGCTCCATCCGCTTTAGCTTCTCGCGAACGTACCCGCTGTAGTTGGTGAAATAGTCGGTAAGCGTGCGGTTCTCGAGGTCGGCCACTCTCTGCACCGTCCGGTCAAGGAAGTGGCGGTCGTGGCAGACCATAATCACGCAGCGAGGGCACTCCCGCAGGAACTCGGCCAGCCAGACGCGTGCCTCGATATCGAGGTAGTTGGTCGGCTCGTCGAGGAGCATTATGTCTGGCGAGGAAAGAAGCAGCCGGGCCAGCGCAGCCCTCATCTGCCAGCCGCCGGAGAACTCGGCAAGCGGCCTGCCGAACTCCTCGCGCCCAAAGCCAAGCCCCGTGAGCACCTCATGAATCCTGGGCTCCATGCGGTCAACGTCGAACGCGCGAAGCTGCTGCCCGGTATCGGCATACCTGTTCAGGAGCGCCGGGTCGGGGTCGCAGGAATGGTCAATCTCGAACTGCAGCTCTTCAAGGCGGGCCTTGAGCGCGTTGATATCCCCGAAGGCTTGCAGGGCCTCTTCGTGCAGCGTGCGCGCGGACGGCTCGATTCCCGCCTGCGGGAGATACCCGGTCCGAAACCCGGCCGGCATTGAAATGCGCCCCCCTTCGGGCGCCAACTGCCTGTCGATTATCCGAAGCAGCGTGGTCTTGCCCACGCCGTTGTCGCCGAGCAGGCCGACTTTCTCTCCCGGCGCCACGTGCCAGTCCACGCCCTCAAAGAGCGTCCTGGCGCCGAAACGCATACTGACACCGCTAAGGTCAAGCAAAGCTCTCTCCCCGAAAAACGCGAGCAGACAATATAACACCGGCAGCCCTTCTCGTCAATCGAGCAAGCTTCTAACTTGCCCTTGACTGCGAGAGGCTGTGGACAGGCGAGGTAAGCAAATCACTCATTTGCCATTAGGAACGGATGCCTTTGACGGATAGTCTACTGCACCGGAATATGAAACATTTTCGCCACGAGTACATGAGGCCAGTTCATCCGGTGCCTTTTGAAGGTCTTCCAAAGGAGGTATTACGTACTCTTTTTTCTGGGGCCCACAGCAGTAGCGAGCTGTTCCTTTCTTGTCAGTGTCAACTATGTAGATAATGCCTGAAATGTCACGAAGGAGGATATGCCTGAAGTTTATGTCATCGCAGTCATACGTTATCCTGAGCCTCTGCCCCGCTTTCACCGGGATGTCGCAGTGCTGCCCGTGTGGTATGCAGGGCGGATATCGGTCGCGAAACCTCGGTAACGGTCCGTACCTTCTGTTGCCTTCCCACATTCCAATTGGCGTTATCCAGAGGTCACTTCCGCTCTCATTGACTATGTCAAAACTTACCATGAACATCAACACCATGGGATTGCAGAAAATCACCACAAAAAGGGAAAAAAGGCCTGCGATTACCGCCGCACTAATAATCAAAACCCACTTGATTTTGCTTCGTTTGCTTTCAGCCATACTTTCTCCGTTTTATCCTGACGATACTGTTTTATTGTATCTCGCTCAGTGATTTCCGTCAAGCTCGCGATTGGGTATACCCTTGAAAATGCTCACGTGCGGTAATAGAATCAGGGTGCCGGTCGGAAGGAGTCGCAAGTTGCTGGTAAGCGAGTTTGACTACACTCTGCCTCAGGAGCTTATTGCCCAGAATCCCGTGCCGAAGCGCGACTCGTCCCGGCTCATGCTGCTTGACCGGGCAGCCTCCACTATCGAGCACAGGGTGTTCCACGAGCTGCCCCAACTGCTGGAGCCCGGTGACCTGCTTGTGCTAAACGACACGCGCGTTTTCCCGGCCCGCCTCTTCGGGCACCGCGGCTCAGGCGGCAAGGTGGAAGCGCTTGTGCTCGGAAAGAGCCCGGATGGTCGGCTGAGAACCCTTCTCAAGGCTGGCGGGAAAATCCTCCCCGGCGAGGTGCTCTCGCTTGTGGGCGACAGTATCCGCATCCGCACACTGGAACAGGATGAGACGGGCGCGTGGTTCTTCGAGCCTGTCTCCAACAGCTTCTGGGAGAAGCTGGAGCAATGCGGCGAGGTGCCGCTGCCGCCGTACATCAGCCGTGACTACTCGCCCGGCACAGACAGAAGCGATGACCGCCGGCGCTACCAGACGGTTTTCGCGCGGGAGAGCGGCTCCGCCGCGGCGCCGACCGCGGGGCTCCATTTCACGCCTGAGGTGCTCGACTCGCTGGCCCGCCGCGAAATCGAGACACGATTTCTCACGCTCCACATAGGATACGAGACTTTCCGGCCGGTCAAGCAGGAGAAGGTCGAAGAGCACCTCATGCACTCCGAGTTCTACTCAGTCCCGCGCGAGACACTTGCCGCCATCGAGACTGCGAAGCGCCGCAACCGCAGGGTGGTCGCAGTCGGAACGACAACCTGCCGGGTGCTGGAGACAATCGCAATGATGAATGAGGAATGTGCAATGAAGAATGAAGAGACGCGAGAGATTCCTGATTCCAGTTGTGTGCATGGGTGGACCGACATCTTTATTCACCCCGGCTTCGAGTTCAAGGCGGTTGATGCCATGATTACCAACTTCCACCTGCCCCGCAGCACGCTTCTGATGCTTGTGGCGGCGTTTGCAGGCACCGCGAAAATACTGTCCGCGTACAGAGAAGCTGTCGAGCTGCGGTACCGGTTTTACTCTTACGGCGATGCGATGTTGATTATTTGAGGACAACTGCTATACTTGCATCCCAAGGGGGGTTACATTGAAGCAATCTGCAATTCTACTGACTCTGGTGATTGCACTTGCGGGCTGCACGCACTTCCAGCACTTCGCCGTAGACAAGGAGGGCGGGAAGGAACTGGTGTGGGTTGGTTCCGACCAGGAGTTAAAGAAGCTCTCCGACCCCGAGGAGCTCAAGCGCCGCCAGGATGAGGCGCAGAAGGACTTCAAGCCGCCGGAGAGCATCGAAAGTGCGTCCCTTATCTGCAACCTGGTCCGCGCGGCCATCTCGGGAAAAGACATCCAGACGGCCAGCCTTCTCGAAAACAGTCCCGCCGAACTCGAGCGGCCATACGGAGGCTGGGTATTTGTGTCAGTATACGGCGAGAAGGCGAAGCTGTTTCGGTCGGCCGCCAAAGGCAAGAACGCAGCAGAGGCCGCTCTCAAGGCGATAAGGAAGCTCGCGGCAGAGATGCGCGGCAAGCTGCCGGCGAAGGTAGAATCCCTGCCCGTAAAGGTCGATTTCACCGAGACGCTGCTGGCGGTGGAGACGCCCGGCGCCGCACGGCAGGCGTTCATACCCGGCGTGGACGGCCTGTGGCTTCTCCCGGAATCCCGGGGTGAGTACCGCCTGCCTGCCGAGATGATGGCTTTCTCACCCGCCACAATAACGGACCTGGCGCTGTACTTCTCCATTCTTCCCAGGTCGGACGCCATCAGGCGGTTCCGCACCAGGGCTTTTCTGCAGGCAGAAGAAGGGCTCAAGCCGATTGCACTGACAAGGTCGCTGCCCCCCGTGCCTGAAGTGAGCGCCGCGGCGCTCAAAGAGCGCATCGGCGCGGCCTGTGAGTATCTGGCCCGCGGCCAGCGCGAAGATGGCTCCTACGACTACCTCTACGCGGCGCACCGTGACAAGTCCATAAAGAGCAAGGAAGAGAGCATGGTCCGCCACGTGGCGAGTGCGGCAGTGATGGTGCTGGGGGCCGAAGCGCTCGAGAGGCGGGAGTTTGCCGACTCGGCCGCCAGGTGCTTCGACTTCGTGCTGGGCAAGGTCCGGTCCGAAAAGGGCTTGGCATACCTGCTCAAGAAGGGGGAAGGCACACTCGGCGGCTCAGGTCTGCTGGCCTGGGGACTCAGCCACTACCGCAGGGTCACCGGCAACAAGGAGTATGACCAGACAGCCCGGGCGGCGGCCGACTTCGTCCTCATGATGCAGAAACCCGAGGGGACCTTCTTCAACTACTATGACCCGGTGTCAAAGAAACCGATAGACAGGCCTGCCCGCTTCTACCAGGGCGAGGCGTGCCTCGGCCTCTACTGGTACTACAAAGTCTACGGCGACAAGAAGTATCTCGATGCTGCGATTCGCGCGGCCGCGGCCCTTTCACGAATGCGCAACAAGCAACTGCGCAAGGGCGCGCTTTCACTCGACGCGTGGCTTATGCAGGCGGCCCGCTTCCTCTACCCTCACGCATCCGAGAAAGACAAGAAGGAGATGCTCACTGCGGTTGAGAAGATGGCACAGATAATGGTCGAAGCCCAGCGCAAGACGAAGAAGACGGCCGGCTACGAGGACATGATAGGATCTTTCCGCAGCGCGACGCAGGAGCTTCCATCCGGGCCCGGCACGGCGGCGATGTGTGAAGGCCTCGCGGCAGCCTGCCAGCTTATCGACTCACTGGGCAGGCCGGCGGACAAAATCAAAGCAGCCCTTCTGAAAGCGGCCAGGTTCCAGTTGAGACACCAGTTCGAGGACGAAAATACGTACTACCTGCCAAACCCCGGACGCGCAAAAGGCGCTATCAGGGCTACTCTTACAGACAGCACCGTGCGCATCGACCACGTCCAGCACACTGTCGGCGTCTGGCTGCAACTGCTGAAGATACTTGAATAGGTTTGGATGTGCGCCACAGACGCACGGGGGGATAACGGTTCCGGGTTACGAGTTGCGGGTTACGGGAAACAGAAACTCGCAACTCGCAACCTGAAACTCGAAACCGCGCGAAGCGCGCCGGAGTTACTATGCGGATTCTGCTGATTCTCATTCAAACTGTGGCATTCCTTGTTCTGCTTGCGGCAGTGCTGATTACACTCTACCTCTGCGCCAACAGGATAGACTTCTCCGAATCAGCCTACTGGCTGAAAAACGCCGTGGTCTTTGTCTTCGGTAACCTGCTCGCCGACCTGTTCATATTCATCGCTGTTACCCTGGTCAATATCTGGTTCATATTCGGCCCGCTTGCGGAAGTGGAAGACCCCGTCAGGAGAACTGTGCAGCACCTGTCAGTGATTTTCATTCAGGCAGCCGTTCTGCTCGCCGTGGGCGCCCTTTCGTTCATAACAATGGTGCTTAGCGGCACAGTGCCTCCCAGTTGAGATGATGAGGAGACGGCAACTCATGGAACTGCTTGAGCTGCTCTCAAAGCTGATTGCATTCGACACTTCAAGCGAGAAGTCCAACCTCGAAGCGGCCGGCTTTCTCGCAGACTACCTGGTAAACAAGGGCTTCAGGGTGGAGCTTGTGAGAAACGAGGCGGGCGACAAGGCGGATGTCGTGGCCGACCTCGGCCCGTATTCCGGCGGGCTTATGCTCTGCGGGCATCTCGATACCCTGCCTGCCGGCGAAGGCTGGACGAAGCCGCCCTTCGAGCTTACCCGCGAGGATGGAAAGCTGTACGGGCGCGGCACTACCGACATGAAGACCTTTATCGCGCAGGCTGTGAAAGCAGCCAAAGAGTTTGCCGAGACCGAACTCAGCAAACGACTCCAGCTTGTCTTCACATACGAGGAAGAGGTCGGCTGCCACGGCGCCCGGCGGCTCATGAAATTCTGGGAACAGCACAACGCGCCCAGGCCCGAGTTCGCAGTAATCGGCGAGCCGACGGAGTTCCAGGTGTGCAGAATGCACAAGGGGTACTCGCACCTTCGGCTTGTGTTTCGCGGTATTCCCGGCCACTCCTCGCGGCCCGACCAAGGCGTCTCGGCAATT
>DAOVDS010000297.1 GCA_030669415.1 bacterium | reverse complement strand
GGGTCACTGAACGCAATCCAGTTGGCGCCGGTAGCGCTGAAACGCGCGGTCATTGCATCCTGGCGCTCGCCAAGGATGACAGCGTTTTCCGAGGGAATGATATCCACGACGTAAAGGGGCCGGCCGCCGGCTATGCCGAGGCCGCGGCGCTGGCCGATTGTGTAGAGCTCAATTCCCTCGTGGGTGCCGAGCACCTTCCCTCCCGTATCGCGGATGGGGCCCGGCGTGAGGTCACAGCCGATTCGGTCCCTTATGAACGGGTGGTAGCTGCTCCCTTTCACAAAACATATATTCTGGCTCTCAGGCGCAATGAGGTCCGAGATGCCGATTTCCTTCCCAATACGGCGGACTTCTTCCTTGGTCTTGTCACCGAGCGGGAAATCCGCGATACAAAGCTGGTCCTGCGAGAGCGCCCAGAGGAAGTATGACTGGTCCTTCCCGGCGTCGCTTCCGCGCTTGAGCAGGCAGCGCCCGCCTGGCTCCTTCTCAATGCGGGCGTAGTGGCCTGTCGCGACTGCGCCGCAGTCACAGCTTGGCGCGTGCGAGCACAGGGTGGCGAATTTCACGATGCGGTTGCACCGGACGCATGGGTTGGGCGTGCGGCCACGCGAGTACTCTTCGAGGAAGTACTTCACGATATTCTGCTCAAAGACAGACCTCATGTCCATGACGGTGTGTTCGATACCGAGGTGTTCGCAGATGCGGCGCGCAGATGTGGTTTCGGTCTCCCCAGTGAATTGCATGGTGACTGCAACAACCTCGTGGCCGGATTCTTTGAGCAGGCAGGCGGCGGCCGCGCTGTCAACACCGCCGCTCACAGCGACGAGTACGCCCTCAGACATGACCTACCTCCCCTCACACTTTGTTTGTGTAAGAAAAGGGGGCATGGAAGGGGATAGGGAGATATTCAAAGGACGAGATGGGGGGATAAAAAAAGTCAAAATCCCATTATTCCGTCCTGCTTCTATCTCCTTATCTCCTTAGGTCTTTATCTCCCTATCTCCATTGCTTACACTTTCTTTGAGCGGTAGTCTTCCACCGCCTTTTGAAGTGCTTCCTCGGCGAGGACGGAGCAGTGTCTCTTCTTCGCGGGCAGCCCGCCAAGCGCCTCGATAATGGCCTTGTTCGAGGTCGCGAGCGCCTCATCGATTGTCTTGCCCTTGATAAGCTCGGTGAGAATGGAGCTTGAGGCTATAGCCGCACCGCAGCCGAAAGTCTTGAACTTGGCATCCTCAATGCGGTCGTCTTTTATCTTCAGGTAGAGACGCATGATATCACCGCAAACGGGGTTCCCGACAGTGCCGACGCCGTCGGCGTCAGGTATTTCCCCGACATTGCGCGGGTTGGTGAAGTGCTCCATCACCTTATCGGAATACTGGCCTTCCATGCTGTGTCTCCCCGGTTGTGCCGGTCAGCCTGCCGTCTCGCAGGCGCCTCCCTTGAGCGCATCTTCGTAAAGCGGCGACATGCCCCTGAGCTTCTCAACAGCCTCCGCGATTACGTCAGCCGCGTAGTCGATTTCCTTTTCCGTGGTATCCTTACTGAGCGAGAAGCGAATCGCGCCCTGGGCAAGCGCGTGGCTCAAGCCCATATCGAGAAGCACGTGGCTGGCTTCGAGCTTTCCCGAGGCGCACGCGGACCCGGTCGAAACGGCCACGCCCTTGAGGTCTGCCGATAGCATGATGCCCTCGCCCTCGACAAACTCGAACGAGATATTCGTGGTATTGGGCAGGCGCTTCTCGCGGTGGCCGTTGACCCTGGTGTATTTCAGCCGCGATGTCAGGTTCTTCTCGAGCCTGTCACGAAGCGCGCTGACCTTTTGACGGTTTCTGTCGAGGTCGCGGACCGCAATCTCGGCCGCCTTGCCCAGCCCCGCTATCCCGGGCACGTTAAGGGTGCCGGCGCGGATTCCTCGCTCGTGGCTTCCGCCGTGCATGAGCGAGGCGACTCTCGTGCCCTTGCGAATGAAAAGCGCGCCCGCACCGTTCGGGCCATGGAACTTGTGGGCCGACAGGCTCAGGAGGTCTACGCCGAGTTCCTGCACATCCACGGGAATTTTTCCTATCGCCTGAACCGCGTCGGTGTGCAGAATAATATCTTTACCGTTCGCTATCCCGGCGATTTCCTTAACCGGCTGAATTACGCCGCTCTCGTTATTCGCCAGCATGACGGTTATCAGGATTGTCTTTTCAGTTATGGCCGCTTCGAGGTCTTCGAGCTTGATTATGCCTTCGGAGTCTGTACTTATGTAGCTGACATCGCCGCCTCTCTCGTCAATATGCACGCACGACTCGAGCACGGCAGGGTGCTCGATTGCGGAGGTAATGATGTGATTTCCCTTCTTGGCGTATTTCTCGACGACGCCGCGGACAGCCTGGTTGTCGCTTTCGGTGCCACCGCTTGTGAAGATAATCTCTTCAGGCGTGCAGTTAAGGAGCGCCGCCACCCTCTCGCGCGCTTCTTCAACCCCCTTGCGGGCCGCCTGTCCGAAGCTGTGCATGCTCGATGCGTTTGCGTAGGTGTCGAGGAAATACCGCTTCATCGCCTCGACCACCTCCGGGTCGGTCCGCGTCGTGGCGTTGTTGTCGAGATAAGCTTTCACTGCCGCTCCGGCTGAACATCGAGACCAACAGAGCCAAACTGTGACATTATCACTCAGGTTTACATGCTGTCAAGCCCTGTCTGCAAAAATTGCGATTGACCCCGGCAGAGCCTGATGCTACGCTTTCGGCTTTCCCGCGGACTTGCTCAGGATTGCTTCAGAAGAATGGCCGAACCGCTCTACAGCAAGTTAAAGAAAGCTACGGAAGAAAGCCCGCCCGAGCTCACAACAGGCAGCACTTTCAAGCACGTGCTGCGCCTGGGCCTGCCGAGCATGTTCGCAATGGGGCTGCAGGCTTCCTATGACATGGTGGACCTGATATGGTTAGGCCACACCAGACAGGGTGCGGATGCAATGGCGGCGGTCACTGTCTTCGGCATCCTGTTTGCCCTCATCCTGGTCCTGAACCAGATAGTGGATATCGGCACGACCACGCTGATAGCCCGCTACTGCGGAGCGAAGCATTACCAGGCGGCAAGGCTGGTTACAGGGCAGGCGTGGGTCATGAAGCTGCTGCTCTCGCTGCCGGTGGCCCTGCTGGGTGCGATTTTCGCTGCCGACATCTTCGAAAAGCTGGGGGCGCAGCCCGGTGTCGTACATCTCGGTGTGCAATATTCCACCATAATGTTCCTGGGACTCCCCCTTTTTTTCTGGGTCCTGACACTCAATACTGCGTTCAGGGCTGCCGGGGATGTAAAAAAGCCCCTTTACATGGCGGCAATCTCCGTAGGTGTGAATATCGTGCTCGACCCGCTGCTTATCTTCGGGGTCGGCCCCTTCCCCGAACTCGGCATCAGGGGCGCAGCAATCGCATCTGTCTTTTCCCAGGCGCTGTTCGCGGCCATGGGGCTGTACTACCTTCTCGGCAGGCGCTCGCACCTGCGTGTGAAGCTTGTCCAGCTTGTTACACCCCGCATAAAATGGGCCTTGAAGATGTTCCGCATAGGTGCGCCCGCAGCGGTTGGAGAACTTTTACGAACCCTTGTCATACTTTTCACCGCGTGTGTCGTACTTAAATTCGGCAAGGAGACAATGGCCGCTTTCGGAGTGGGGAGCCGCCTTCTCGTCTTTGTCTTCATACCCTTTTTCGCCATAGGCACTGCGATAAGCGCACTTGTCGGCCAGAACCTCGGCGCCCACAAGCCTGAACGCGCCGCCCGGGCGGTCATTAACGGGACTTTCTTCGCGCTCGCCATCGCGGTCGTAGTGGGCGTCTTCAGCTTCCTCTTCCCCAGGCTCATAATGCGCGCCTTTACGCCCGACCTCAACGTCATAGAAATCGGCGTGCCGCTGCTGCGTATCGGCTCGTTCGCCATTATCGGGGTGGCTGTAACAACGTGCCATGCAAGCGCGTTCTGGGGCGCGGGCGACACCCTGCCCCCCATGGTCGTCTGGATTGGTGCCACCGCCGGCGTGCAGCTCCCGATACTGCTTCTGTCGGTGTTCTACTTCAAGACAACAGTAACCTACGTGTGGCTTAGCGTGGCCGCGGGTGCGCTCTTCGCGATGGTGATGGCCGCCGCCTGGCTCGCCCGCGGTAAGTGGCTCAAGAAGAAACTGTAACCACATTCCAAAGCCGCGGCGTTCACCGCCGCGGAAAGAATAAATTAACCCCGCCGATAAACGGCGGGGCTTTGGAATTGCCCGCGGGATGAATCCCGCGGCTTGTCATTTATCTGCATTCTCCTCGTACCACGCCTTCCACTTCCCATAATCCGCGCCAAAATCCTGACCTGTTATCTTCTTCAGCGCCTTGCCAACATTGTCTCGAACTTGCAAGTCACTATCTTTCAAAGCGTTCAGCAAGGGTGCCACTGCCTTACCGTCTCCCATCTCTCCGAGTGCCCATGCAGCGTAGATGCGCACCGTCGGCTCTTCATCACCAAGGGCTTTAACAAGACCATCAACTGCTTCTTTGCCCCGTATCTTCTCCAGTGCGTATATAACCCCCCAGCGAACAGACCATCTGCTATCATCAAGCTCTTTCAAGAGAGGCTGAATGGCTCGCTTATCGCCTATCTCTCCCAGTAGCTTTGCTGCCTGCGAAGCTACAGCTCTGTCCTCACCCTTTAATGCCTTTATGAGATATTGGGCGGCTTTATCGCTTTTTATCTTTCCCAGAGCTTTCACGGCAGAGACGCGAACCTCCGGGGCTTCGTCTTTCGTGGCTTCTATCAACGCAGGAACTGCCCCTTTGTCACCTATTTCACCCAGGACTCTGGCTGCACGCGAGGCGAGAGTCTTGTCTTCTTGTTCCAACACCGCAATTAGAGATGCAGAGGCTTTCTCATCCTGTATCTTTCCCAGTGCCTCCACCGCAGATAAGCGGACAGCCCGATCCTTGTCCTTCATGACTGCTATGACGGCAGGAGTAGCTCTCTTGTCGCCCATTTCGCCCAGTACAGCCGCAGCATTGGCGCGCGCATACCAGTGTTCACTCTGAAGCGTTTCTAGAAGCGCAGCAATTGCAGCCTCGCTGTCGGTTCGAGGCAGAGCCCATCGGGCGCAATTGCTGGCAGCTTCGTCACCGCCTCTCAGAGCTTCTATCAGGGGTTCGACCTCACCCAAATATGC
>DAOVDS010000134.1 GCA_030669415.1 bacterium | reverse complement strand
CTTTCCATCGCGTGGTTTGTAGGGATGTCCAACGCGGTGAACCTGCTCGACAACATGGATGGAGTGGCATCCGGTGTGTGCGCGATATCGGCTGGGGTACTGGTGTTTCACGCCGCCTCCGCCGACTGCGCCGAGATAGCGCTGGCAGGCGCGGCGCTCTGCGGCGCGTGCGTGGGGTTCGCAATTTTCAACTTTCATCCGGCGAAGATATTCCTGGGCGACTCGGGCAGCCTGTTCCTGGGCATGACCCTCGCCGCGCTCGGCGTCGCGGCGACCTACCGCGAGGCCACCAACGTGCTGGTCACACTTCTTGTACCTGTCATGGTCCTTGGCGTGCCGCTTTTCGACATGATTTTCGTATCCGTGCTGCGCAAGGGACACGGGCGCTCGCTCACGGCCGGCGGCAGGGACCACAGCGCGCACCGGCTTGTCTCACTGGGGCTCTCTGAGCGCAAGACGGCGCTTCTTTTCTACGCGGTGTGCCTCGGGCTTGGCGGTGCCAGTATTCTGGCCAGGGCTAACATGCTTACAATGCTCCTTGTCGCAGGTCTGGTAGGGGCGGGGCTTCTGCTCTGGGCCTTTCTTCTGGGCAGGGCGAAGGTGTATCCCGAGGGCGCCGGGCCCGAGAGCCAGGCCCTTGCGATGCGCCTGTTTGAGAAGTACCGCCGCGCTGCTGGGCTGGCGGTTTTTGACATGCTGGCTCTTACCGGTGCGTACGTCGGGGCGTACTTCGTCCGTTTTGACTGGCACATACCAGGTTATCTGGGGGAGCGAATACCCTTCGTTCTGCCGGCCATTCTCGTGCTGAAGCTTTTCTCCCTGCTTCTGTACCGGGTGTACCAGATTGACTGGAACAGCGTTGAGCGCTCTGATATCTGGAAGCTTTTCAAGGCTGTGAGCCTCGGCAGCGCGCTTTCGGTGATTACCGTCGCCGTCGAGTCGCGGTTCGAGCTTTTCCTGGTAAGCGTTCTGATTATTGACTGGCTGTTCTGCCTCGTACTGCTGGGGGGGGCGAGGCTGCTGCTTCCCGTCATTGCGGGGCCGAAGGATAAGCGATAAAGGAATCACTCAATCCCTACGGCTCATGCAGGCAGGACACATACAATGGGGGTCAAAAGGCTGCTTATGTACAAGGCCGTGTAGGACTCCTTCATCACGATCAAATTTAGATGCTATTATGTCGAAGAATGACGTGTCGCCCGATTCGTATCGACGATATACGGCGTATGCAATATGGTCCGCGAGTTGTATGAGCCGAGATGCTTCTGAATCCACGAAAAGGGGCACGTCGGCCAAATTCCTGATTATGCGCCATCTTGTGCCTGTTTCCCTGAAAGAGTCAGCTAATCTTTGTATAGTCCTTTCATCCGAGCTTCTGTCAAGTATTATTAAACCGCGTTGGGTGTCCCCAGAATCGTGAAGCCGTTTCAGCCTAAGATCGAATCGATTACATAATTCCTCGAAGGCAAGCAACGAGGAGTCCGCTCGTGGAAAGGATGCTTTGCGAACCGCGCACGCAAAGGCTCTGGTGCTTTTGTGAGAATCTCTCAGCACTTGCAGCACTTCCTTTATAACATTTCTGCGGTCCAGTTTGCTCATCCCGCGCCATGGCGGCTTCTTGCCGTGATACATTACGGAGGCATGGAACTCAATGTCCTTTGGGTCACCGGCAATTATGCGGGCCGCTATATCATCAAGCTTCTGGGAAATGAAGTAAGTCTGACGTTCGTAGACTGAGATACCGGCTAAAACAAAGTAGGATTGGCTAGCATCTACAGTTGAACCTGAATCGTCAAGATAAAGCAAGTGCACTTCATTCTCCTAATAAAAATGCGGTTAAGTGGGGACTACCCCAGCGAACCGCGATACCGCAGTTCTCTCAACCGCCACTAACATATACAACCAAATAGTCTTCAACGTCAACTAAAAATTTCCAAAATCCCAAAAAAGCTTTGAAGAGCGGGCCGGCAGTAAGCCGGCCCGCTTGATTGCTGGGTTTGGGTTTCTACCTCTCGTTCTTGTGCGGCCTCTGGTCCACAAACACGCCGAAGTACTCGTCCGGCTTCCAGTTGGCCTTGCCGAGCGCCTTCGCGGCCGCGTTCTGAATCTCCAGCTCGCGGTCGTTGAGGCCCTCGCGCAGCGTCGTGTAGACAAGCGCAGTACCCCTATGAGAGGGCTGGATAATCCCGCCAACGGCGTCTGCCGCGCCTACGCGAATCTCCTTCTTGTTGTTGTCGTTCGAGAAGATATCGCAGAGCGTGTCAAGCGTGTTGCGGGCAGCGTCGCCGAGCCTGCCCAGTGCGACCATGGCGGGCAGGCGCACGACATCGTAGTCGAGCCTGCGCGGCTGGTCGGTCGTACCCCGCTGGCAGACCTCTTCAAGGGGCCCGATAGCCATTGTGGGGTCGAAGTTCGCGTTGGTGAGGTCTATGTGGCCGAGCGCCTCGGCCGCTTTCCTGGCTATCTCTATCGCCCTTGCGGGGGCATCTTTACGCGCGTGCGGCAGTTGGAACGCCGTGTCAAGCTTGTCGCGAAGCGCCAGCTTGTCGATCTTGTTGTTGATTACATCGTCGGCCTTGCCGGCGTAGAGACCCTTCACCACGCGCAGCCGGGTCTCCGGCGCCGTGACGAATATCGGAACGTCCTTGGTGCGGTAGTCTTCGCGCAGCGCGTCGATAATCTCGAACGCCTTCATGTCGGGCAGTTCGGTCGAGATTATGACCATGTCCTGGGTCGGGAAGGACTTCGCGCGGGCCAGTCCGTTGAGGCCGTCTTTCTCGAGAACGGGCATGTAGCCAATCTCGCGTATGAACTGCATCGTGCGGTTCGCGATTTGCTGGTCGTATTCGATAACCAGGATAACCCTTGGCGCACTCTCGCCGAGCGCCTCTATCAGCGTCGGGACAACCTTGTTGCAGTCGATAAAGAACTCTCCCTGGCGCAGTATCCTGTTGGCGTCGAGGTAGGGCTTTCCGGGGTTCATGTAGACAAGCGCCTCGGCGGCCGCGTAGCGCACTCTCTTGTCGGGGTAGTTCAGTGCCGCTATCATGCTTGCGCCCAGCGCCGGGGGTGGAGGCGGGGGTATCTGGTCCGGCGGCAGGTTCGGGTCGATCGGCGGTGGCGGTACGGGCAGCATTCCGCCGTCGGCATCGAGTTTCCTGATTGTGTTAATGCAGGACACGCCGACCAGGGCGTTGCGGTCATCGAGTGAGCGCCTCAGCGCCTTGTACAGTTGTGCCTTGCCGCGGGTGTAGCAGACAGTCTGGCACTTCTCGCAGATCTCGCGCTTCTTCTTGAACTTGTCGAGTATGACGCTGTCGATGTCCTCTTTCTGGACCATCACTTCGAGTGCGGCATCCACCTCGTTGAGCTCCGCGAAGAGAACGCACAGCAGCAGCGTCCAGACATCATCATAGGCGTTGTCCAGCGCGAGCGCTTCGTAGCATGCCTCCTCGGCCAGCAGCTCGTTGAACTCGAAGCGGTCCACCTTGCGGTAGGCGAGCTTCCTGTGGGGCTCCTGTTCATCCTCGACCCAGAACCAGTAGAGCCAGTCCTTGTAGTCGTTGATGATAATGGCGAGGTCGTCATAGTAGTAGCGCTGGGCGAGCTCGTAGTACCACTTCTTCGCCCTGGGCAGCGCGGCGATGTCTTTCTCGCGGGTTATCTCGACGACCGCATCCTTCGCCGAGCCTTTTACATGCTCATCTTCGCTCGTGTCTTCGAGCCTGGCAAGCAGCGCGGGTACGGCTCTGCGGTCGCGGATGTGTCCGAGCACCACGGCCGCGTTCTGGCGGGTGAACGAGTCGCTGGAGTTCAGCAGCTCTATGACGGGCAGGACGGCATCCTGCTCCATGCGCCACAACAGAACGATTATGTCGGTGCGGTAGTCGTCGTTTCGGCGGTTGCCGAGCGTCTCGACGCAGTAGGGCACGCAGTACTGCCCGACAAGGGAGAGCAGGTTCTCGACCGCCATGTACTTCTTGCGGTAGTCATCCGACTTGATTTCCTCGAGGTACTTCTTTATCCTGGACTCATCCGGCTCTACTATGAGCGCCTTCTTCTCGATTATCTCGAGGAACTTCCTCAGGACAAACCCGAGGTCCCCCTCCTTTGAGAGCGCCGCTACAAAGAACTGGAACCCGGCCTCGCGCCGGAGTTCGAGCGCGAGCCGGTAGCTCGGCCGCAGGGCGAGACACTGGTTGAAAGTCTCGTAGGACGCCTCGTAGCGGCCCTCGTAGAATTCAGCCTTGCCCCTGCGGAACAGATCGCGTATCTGCTTGTCCTTCTCGGCATCCTGCGCGGTGGCTGTAATCGAGCCGAGCACAATCATGGTTGCCGCAAATCCTGCGAGGAAAGTCAGAAGAAGACCGAGCACGCGGATGCGTCTCATAACAAGCTCCCCCTTTCAAAGCTGCTTGGCTTGGAATAGACATTTGGGCGTGCGGTCAGTATATCACGGGGTGCCCTAAAGTCAAGCTAAAAATGGTAAATCGGCCCGCCCTGTGTCCGCGACAGTATTGTAGGTAATCTCAGCGCGCCGGGTCACAGGGGCCTTGAACTTACGAAGCCCCGTCCGCCGGACGGCGGATTCAGCCCGGGGGTTTTCGGTGACTGGCCCCCGCCTTGAGTGGAAAAAGAGGCGGGGCTTCAGAATCCACCTACAGAAATGTCTTGCACACGCCCGCCCTGTACACTTGCGATGTGCCGTCATATCGCCCTTGCGATGCTCATTGTCACTTCCCCGACTCGGCGCCGTGCTTGCGCAGGAACTCCACCATCTCCTTACGCCCTCTCCTGGCGGCCAAGGCCAGTGGCGTAACATCCTTGCTATCCCTTGCATCGATTTCGGCGCCATTGGCAATCAGGAATTCGGCCATTTTCACCTTTCCCCAATTTGCCGCCCAGTGCAGGGGAGTCCTGCCGTCATTGCCCTTCACGTTTACTTCGGCACCTTTGGGCACCAGGAATTCAACGATATTCTCAAAGCCTCCTTCCGCTGCCCAGAGGAGCGGGGTATAGCCTTTGACATCTGCGGCGTTGATTTGAGCACCTTTGGCAATTAGGAATTTGGCTACTGTCTGAGTAAGGTGTCGTGCGGCAAAGTGCAGTGGAGTCTTGCCTTCCTTGTCTTTCGCGTTGACATCGGCCCCATTGAGCACCAGGACCCTCACTACATCGATGTGGCCTCGGCGCGCTGCCCTGTGCAGTGGGGTGCCGCCGTTTTTCTCCCTTGCGTCAATGGTGGCGCCCTTTGCGATCAGAAGCTCTACTCCTTCCTTGCAACCATCGTCAGCCGTGAGGTGCAGAGGTGCCTGTCCATCATTATCCTTTGCGTTGACGTCGGCATCCTTGGCAATCAAAACTTCCATCACCTTGTGGTGCCCTTCATGAGCGGCAAGGTGTAGTGGGGTGCTTTGCGAATGATTCTTTGCTTCGACTTCCGCGTTATTGGCAATCAGGATCTTCGCCACGCGCTTGCGTCCCCTGCTTGAGGATGTATGCAGCGGCGTATCTCCAGCTTTGTTTTTGGCATTCACGTCAGCACCTTGAGCAATCAACAAAGCAGTGACTTCCCTGATATCCGCCAGGTGGAGCGGGGTATCGCCTGCTCGATTCCTTGCCGCGACATCGGCACCTCTTTCGACAAGAACCTCTATCACTTCGGTGCGGTCATTTTCTGCCGTTGCATGGAGCGGGGTTTCGCCCCACTCGTCCTTTGCGCTAATCTCCGCGCCCTTTTCCAACAACAACTTGGCAATTTCCGCGGTGCTTGCCAAGTGCAGCGGGGTGCGTTCCCAATCTGACTTGGCGTTCACATCTACACCTCTGGCAATGAGAAGCTCAGCCACGTCGCGGCGGCCTTTAGTTGCGGCAAAGTGCAAGGCGGTATTGTTGTCGTCGTCTCTAATGAGAATATCCGCACCGTTTTCCAGCAGCAACTCGGCAACTTCCCTCGTGGCCGCCAGGTAGAGCGGTGTGGTGTACCGTGAGTTTTTCGCGTTGACTTCAGCGCCAGCAGCAATCAAGGACGCAACAATATCTTTATGACCTTTTTCTGCGGCCAGGTGCAGCGGCCTATTCGCTTCAAAATCCCCCGTGTTGACTTGGGCACCCTTCGCAATAAGATGCTTGGCCACTGCTGTGTGGCCTTTCTCGGCAGCCCAGTGAAGGGGTGTCCTGTCAAAACCATCCTTTGGCTCGAGGGCCGCACCTTTCGCTATTAGGAGTTCAACCATTTCCGGGAAGCCCGCCATAGCGGCGCAATTCAGCGGTGTATCCCAGCCCAATCTTGCTTCCAGGTCCGCGCCCTTGGTAATAAGGAGTTCGGCAATCTTCCTGTCATTATTCTCCGCAGCGTGGTGGAGCGGTGTGTAGTCCTTTTTGGTCTTTGCGTTGACGTCTGCGCCTGCGGCAAGAAGTTCCCGAACCTTCTCGATGTCACCTTTCTCCACAGCACTGAGCAGGCTGGCATTCATCTCTTTCTTTGACAGGTTGGAGGCTTCTTGTCTTGAGCAGCCGATTATGAGAAGGATAATGGCAAGAGTGCCGGGGAGTGTTTTCATAATTGCCGCCCTGGGTTTCGTTTCACCTCGACCATAAAAGTATAGCACACGAAATCAGCGCGCTCTACTGGATTGACGACAGCCACAGAAACTTTGTTCCAAGATTTGGACAAGAACTGCGCATCTTAGAACGGTGGAAAGAAGGTTTGCTGCCTGCGGGGTGCTTTCCTGCCTGGGGATTGCCTGGGCTTGCGTTTTGCCTTTCTGGTGTCTGTCGCAGGTTTCGGATGCTTCTTCACGGAGCTCTGCTTGCGCTGCCCCGCTGCGGCCGGGGCCTCCGGTTTTCGGGGCCGGGACTCTCTTGTGGCTTGCGGCCTGCCTTTGCGTTCCGGCTTGCCGAGATACTTGAACCGCACGCGGTAGCACTTGGCATCGCCGGTTTGCCTGCCCTTGTATATCCTCCTGAGGGCATCGAGCATCTGCGCCTTTGTCTCGAAGCCGTCGAGCCGGGCATCTTCCTGCGTGAGGTCGCTGAGCTTGAGCTCCGTGACACTCTCAATCCTTAGCTTCCCGAGATAAGGCGAGTTGACGACCTGCCCCTCCCGCAGCCAGCACCTCTTCCAGATGCGCACGGTCTGTGTCTTGCGCCCGCTCAGAATCAGCGGCTTGTACTCTTTTTTGAAAGCGAACAACACAGTCTCACCGCAAGCGAGGGGACTTCGACCAGGTCACGGGTTGACACTCTTAAAGTCCCATTAGACTGAGTTTACCACCTGCGCGCGCGGTTGTCAAGATGAAATCCCATAGCAGGTCTGTTTTATTCGTTTTTCCACACGGGTTTTCTCTTTTCGAGAAACGCCTTGAGCCCCTCGTTTGCGTCCGCCGTGTTCATCAAGCCTTCGAGATAGAGCTTCTCGACCTGCTCAAGCTGCTTGGCGAACTGGTCCTCATAGTCCCTGTTCGCGGCGCGCCTGTTGTACTTCAAGACAGGCGCACTGAGCCTGGTGAGCGCTCCAATGAGCTTGTCGCTTTCCTCCTTTAACTGCTCCGGCGCCACGACGGTGTTGACAAGCCCCAACCTGCATGCTTCCTGCGCGCCGAAGACGGCGCCGGTAAGCAGAAGCTCAAGCGCCTTCTTTTTCCCCATGATTTTCGGCCAGACCACGCACGCGATGGGCGCCAGCACGCCTACCTGAATCTCGGGCTGGCCGAACTTGGAGCGCTCGCTCGCAATTACGATATCGCAGAAAGTCGCAAGCTCGCACCCGCCGCCGAGCGCGTTCCCGTCAACCACGGCGACGCTTGTAACGCCGACCTCGTTGAGCAGGCGGAACATGCGGTGGAATACCTCAATCATCTTTTCCGTCATATCGCCCGTATGCTCGCCGACATCCACGCCTGCGCTGAATGCCTTGCCGACCGCATCGAAGACAACAACCTTGAGGTCGGTTCTGCCTTTGAGCGATTCGAGCGCGCCGCAGATTTCCTCCATCATCGCGATGTTGAGGATATTAAGCGGCTCCCTCGCCAGCGTTACCCTCGCGACTCCCTCTCTAACCGCGAAAGAGATATTCTTGAACTCCTGCATGGCACAGCCTCCCACTGTTTAGAAAAAACGCAGCCAGTTAGTTACCCAGAAGATTGTACGCTTGCGCAAACCGTCAGTCAACACCGTTTCTTTGCACGCCTCTGCGCCGCGCTTGAGGTTTCGTCGTTGACACTTCAGCAGATTGAAAGTATAGTAAATCTGAGGTCATATAGGCTGCAGGATAAAAGAGGGAAGGCCATGGTGTGCAGCGAGCTGGAAGCACTTGTTGCAGAACTGTGCAGCGAACTGCGCAGAATCTACGGAGACAGACTGCGGGGAGTCTATCTTTACGGGTCTTGCGCCCGAGGGCAGGAACAGACAGGCTCGGACGTGGATGTCGCGGTGGTTCTGGATGACTTCAGCAGTCACTGGGCGGAAATCAAGCGCACAGGTCCACAGGTTTCGCAACTTAGCCTCAAGTACGATGTGAGTATTTCGCTGTACCGGGTAAGGCAAGCCGACTGGGAGCGCTCCGATTCACCCCTTCTTTCCAACATCAGGGCGGAAGGAATAGCTTTGATTCTCCCTTCAGAACCCGAATCCAATTCCAACGTAAACCGACAGCCATTCCATGCTCTCGGCTCTTGTTCGCTTGAACGGCACGCCGCTGTCGGTTCCTTTGACTTCAGTACGTGTGTGTGCCCAATGGTAGCTTAGCTCTATTTGCGCTACGCCCCACCAGGCAGCTTCAAGTCCTACGCTGACACAGCCTCCCCAATGGTTGTCTATATGTTCGTCGTAGAGGATACCATTCAGTGCTGCGGTTGCGAGTTCGTCTCCTGATACCACAAACGCATTCCAGTGATATTCAGGGCCGGCCCCGACCCAAAAAAAGGAATGAGAACATGTCTCTATCCGGCGTTCCTCATAGTCCTCGGGCCACGGATGTTCCTTCTCACCTTCGATTGCTTTCTTTGGAACCATGAGACGCTTGCCTGGGAGAAGGTAAAGCAACCTGAACTGAATGCCTGCGCTGCTGACCCTTAACGTTCCTTCTGACAGGCCCGCGGCGTGCTCGACGGAAGTCCGGTACTCCTCGTATGGAAACGCGAGCATGCCGCCGAACTCGCCTACATTTCCCGGCAGCTTCAGCGGCGCATGTATTTCCATTCCCCATGAGGCTGCAGGTTTTGCTCTCCCGCGGGTGGGCGCAACTGCGCCGAGCTTCGCCACGCAGCCGCAGGTGGTTGCGGCAAGGACGAGAACCGCGAGTGAGAGAAACTTCAAGGGCACGGGGCTATCCTCCGAGGGCTTTTGCGAGAGAGCGGCTGGGGAGCCAGAGTGCGACGTAGCACAGCGCGCCTGCGAGCCAGGTAAGGATGCTCAGTATCGTGAAAATCGTTCCTTTCCTGGTGATTGCATAGAACAGCAGCGTCAGCACAACCGCGCAAATCGCTATTGCCCACCAGTATCCGGCAATGAACTGCGTGGCGGATATTGCCGCCCTGGCAATAACCGGCAGCGCCACCTGTGAGTTTTCGTAGAGGGCGATATAGTCATTGCCGAAGCGTACCAGCAGGTAAGAGACTACCGCGACGCTGGTTAGGAATATGGTCATCCTGCCGGAGCGTTTCTCGAATGTCTTGGAGACCTTGAATTTGGCTTTTTCCATGTGCACCTTCCCGGTTCACCACACAGCTATCCGCGGGCCGTCCCACAGGGACTTTTGACAAAGTGGCTATGCCACCCCTTTCCGCGCCGCCTGCGGCGCGGCTTATGCGTTAAGACACGATACTTCTTAATGATTCCGGCAGGAGTTCTTTCAAGCCGGGATACGCTTCAACTAAACGAAAAATGTCTGCCAGGTCTTTTTGACGCTTGCTCCCGCGCCTCTGTTCATCAGAGTACGCCCATATTTTGCCCTGCAAAACATCCTCCATTACTGCAACTTTCATTCTATATCCAATTACTTCCTTTTCCGAGGAACGGGATATGAAATCCTGATACCGAGGGTCGGTCTGTAACTGGATGCGCAAGTCCGATTTCGTGCTGCTGAGGTTAAGACTGTGAGGGAACCTTTTTATAGTGAATGTTTTTTCCGCCGCTTTGAGCAAAGTATCTATCGCTTTTGCAGCAATAATCAGGTCTAAATCCAGGCTCACTACAGGCTCTACATAGGCGTTGACTGCAAGACCGCCAATCACGCAATAATCGGCCTTCATATCAGCAAGCAGGTCAAGAAACTGCTGCAAGATATCTTCTTTCCCGTTACTTACGGAATTCATAAATTCTTTCTTGGTCATGATGTGCCCTCCTGCTGTCCACTAAATGTACTGCCCGCCATCGACGGAGATTACGTGCCCGGTTATGTGGCGTGCATTCTCCGAGCACAGGAAAGTCACGACCGAGGCGACTTCCTCCGGCTTTCCGAGGCGGCCCAGCACTATTTCCGCAAGCGCCATGTCCTTTACCTTCTGCGGCGCCTGCTTGACCATCTCTGTCTCGATAAGACCCGGCGCGAGCGCGTTTACGTTCACGCTGTAGCGGCCCAGCTCACGTGCCATCGCCTTTGTAAAGCCGATGACGCCCGCCTTTGCGGCCGAGTAGTTTGTCTGGCCGAACTTGCCGCGCAGTCCGTTTATCGAGGTGATGTTGACAATCTTGCCGGAGCCCTGTTCCTTGAAAATGGGCGCGACATGCCGTGCGTAGTTGAAGCAGCCCTTGAGGTCAATGTCCATTACGGTGTCCCACTGGCTCTCTTCCATTTTCCAGATAACGCCGTCTCGGTTCACGCCCGCGTTGCATACAAGGATGTCGAGCCCGCCGAACTCTTCGCGGACTTTCTCGACCATGGCGCCGGCATCCGTAAAGCTCGAGACATCCGCCCGCACCGCAAGCCCC
>DAOVDS010000126.1 GCA_030669415.1 bacterium | reverse complement strand
GAAGCGGTATTTACCCGGCCTCGGGCAGTAGATGTAGCCTTTGTAGATGGACAGGTACCTGTCAGAGGGGCCGTAGGGGTTGAAGCCGTCGTAGACTTTTCTTCGCACGCCGCGCCCGTAGAGGGTAGTGCTGTTCTTGAGCAGTTTCTGGTAGTCACTCCAGGAGTTGCAGCGCCCATCGGGGCGGCTTCGCGTCTCGAGTGTGAGGCCGCGCTTGAGATTGAGCTGCTTTGCGCCGGTGCCCGCCTTCTTGTTACCGTAGTAGATGTAGTAGGTGCCGGGCCCGCTTGTCCGGAAGACGATTTCGCACCTCCTGCCCGGCTCGGCGTAGATTACTGTGTGGGCCACGAGCTTGCCATCTGAGTCTGTGACGCGGATGCCCCTGCCGTTTTTCGCCATCTCATCGCCGACACCGAAGGCGCACCAGGCGAGGTCGGTATCGCCGTACTCCTGTCCGCGCCGGGACACATCAACAGCCCTGCGGTATGGCCACGCCTTGTTCCACCACTTGGGGCCTGCATGGGCGAGGTCTGCGCAGAGCAAAAATGAAGCAGCGACCAGCGCCGCTGCCACCAAGCACGGTAAGTTCCTGGGTGTCATTTTTCCTTCCTCTTGGGTTTCTCCCCGCCCTCTTTCTTCTCCGGGGGAGATTTCTTGCCTTCCTCCTTCTCGGCAGCTCCTATTATCTTCCTTATGGAGATATTGTCAACGTAAGCTTCGCCGGGGGGCCAGAACACCATTATCATGACCTTCACCCACTTGAACTTGAGCCGCTTGTTAAGCGGGTTCTCCGGGGTGAAGTCACAGATGTAGAGCTTCCAGGAGCCCAGCTCATTCTTGTCTTCCGGCAGGCACACGAGGTACTTCTTATAACCTATCCGTCGCTCTCCATCCTTGAGTGCGTACCCTTTGATGAATACCTTGACCTCCGGCGCGTATGTGTTTACTTCAGCGCGCAGCAGGTAGTTAACCCCGGGCTCGACCTCGATGTAGTCGCTCCAGAGAAGCGCACCCCTGGTGCCTGCAATGGTGTCGTACTTCTTGCCGCTTGTGGGCTTTTTGGGCTTCGCCTTTGGCCGCTTGTCTGCGGGCAGCTTCATCTGCTCCGCGCGCGCGTCCACGTCCGCCGGGTACACGTCGGAGTCGAACTTGAGGCACCTTCCCTTGGCGCCGGGGCGCTTGATGTAGTAGGAGGAGAGGCCGTCAACCTCGTCCCAGCCTTCCGGGGCGCTTCTGGCACCTTTCTCGAAGCCGCAGTTGGGCGCAAGCTCGGGCCCCACTGCAATTACTTTCTCTTCATCCTTGAAATTGTCGCGAGTCGCCTTGCACTTGGGGCACTTCAAGGGTGCGTTGCCGACTTCCCAGTGCCCGCACTTGGTGCAGACTGCTACCGGGACCTTGCAGGTGGTTGCACCTGTCTTGGGCGCCGGCTTTTCTTTTTCCTGGGCGGCCGAAATGGTGAGAATCAGCAGCATCGAGACAAGGCCAACGCAGACGATAATCGCGGAACGTGTTTTCATAATCCCTCTTCTATTTCTCTTCTTTTCCGTTGGCACGCGGGTTCGAAAGCGCCCTGTAGTAGTCGCTCAGGAGCCCCTTGTAGTTTTCGGGGAACTTCTCCTTCTGCGCGTTTATCAGCTCTTCCCTCATATCCTTGGGGATTGAGAGCACCTGCTCGCGCTTGGCCCTGACCTCGGTGGCTATGACCCGCTTCGCATCTTCGAGATTCTCGACAACTACTTTCTTGTGCTTGGCAAATCCGTTGAGGTCCGCGTTCTTCAGGCACTTCTCCGCACTGCGCATCGCGCTAACGGCGATATCGATATCGCCGGAAGGGAGGCGCGCTTTCTTGAGGTTGTGAGCGAGGCGCTCGGACTTCGAGACTACCTGAGCCTGCTGGCGGGCGAGGCGCTGCATCTGCTCTTTGAGCTGCGGCGCGGTCGGGCCCCTGAGGCCTTCCTCGCCCCCGCCTGAGAGCTTGCCGCCGCCGGTGGAGCCGCCGGACGGGTCTTTCGAGGTATCCTCGACAGAGCCGGCCTCGAACGGGTCGGGAGTCAGGCGGGTGGGGGTCTTTCGCCCGCCCTTGCCGGTTGCGGTCTTCTCGACCATCTGCCCGGACGCCTTGCCAGAGCGGCCTTCGCCGCTTCGCCCGCCCACTTCGTTGGTGTTGGGGAGCGTGTTCCCGGTTACGCCCTTTGCGCTCATGTTGGAGATGGGGCCGTCGCTTGCGCCCCAGCCCGCACCCTTGTCAAGCGAATCGGCCCAGGCGCTGGAGACGTCGTCGGCATCCTCGGAGAGCTGCTCTTCCTCCTCAATCAGCTCGCCGATAATATCCTCGAGCTCATCAGGGAGGTCGGTCAGCGGGATTTCCTGGTCTTCGGGGATGTCTTCCATAACCCACTTGATGTAGTCGCGCACGTCGGGCAGCCAGCGCTCGATGTTTTCGGTAAGCTCTTCGGCCTTTTCCAGGCCAGCCTGCTCGTGCGGCACGGCGAGCTCGATTTCGCGCCTGGTGAGCGCGTCCTTGGCAAGCTCGACCTCCTGGTAGATTTCCATAATCTCTTCGCACATCTTGGCGTCGGAGAAGTCCTGCGCGGGCAGGCGGCTCAGGTCGTCGGCCATATCCTTGAACCATTTCGACCAGTCCTGCTCGAGCCGCTGGAGCTCGGCGAGCGTTTTCTCATCGCCCTCGGTCCAGTCCTCGACAGCCTTCTTCTCGAGCTCCTCCGACATCTTTATCATCTTCTTCTGCTCTTTGAGGAACTCCTCAATCCCGTCAAGCAGGTTCTTCGCGAAGTCTTTCTTGAGGTTCAAATCCTCCTCGGGGAGGTCCACCGAATCCTCGTCGCCCTTCCTGATTTGCTTTATCAGGGCGGGGATATCCTCGAGGAGCTTCTTGAGAGCGGCGACTATCTTCTCCTCCCACTGCGCCGCGCTGCCGAGGGCTTCGGCGCGCGCTGGGGCTGCTTCCGCCTTGAGCGCCTTTTCAATCTCGCGGACCGCCTCGAGCATCTCGTTGGCGGAGAGTGTCAGGAGCGTCTCCTTGACTGCCCGCTCGAACTGGTTTGCTGAAGAGATTTCGTCAGCAATCCCGTCCGCGGAGTCCTTGATTCTTCTCTGGTCCCTGTGGATGCGGTTCAGCGCCCTCTCCGAGGCGCTGTCGGTGTGGCTTGCCTTGGCGAGGTGCGAGCCGAGCGCGACAGTCCTGTCACGGTTGCGAATCTGCAGCTTGAGCATTTCGCGCAGCTTCGAGTGCACGTCAACCAGCGACTTGACCAGTTCGATCCTCTTGCTGCGGGGCTTGATAATCTTGACTTTGTACGTCTTGGAGGCGGCCTGGCCCTTGTTCTCGGGCCTGCCATCCTCGGCCGCGACGAAGTAGCTCACAGCCTGGCCCGGCTGCATCTTGTCTGTATCGATTTCCCAGAGGTAGCCGTCAGTGACATCGCGCGTGCCGCCGCCGTAGTGCCAGTTGCGGATAGCTGAAGGCTCTGACTCGCCGTAGCCCATCATGAGCACGCATTCGCGCACGCCCACATCGTCGGTTACGCGGAAGTTGATGGCAAGTTTCCGGACACCGCTGCGCGCGGCGAAGGTGACGTCCCTTGCGGGCCGGGTGATAATCACCCTCGCCGGCCTGTCCTTGAGCGCCGTTACCTGGTAGGTAAACGAGTTTTCGTACCCGGACTTGTCCACCAGTTTCAGAGTGTACGTCTGCGTCTGCGAGACAGGCAGCTTCCAGGAGACCTTGCTGCCCTCACACTTGGCGTAGACGATGCCGCCATCCATCTCGTAAGAGGCGAGGTTCACCTCTTTGGAGCACTCGGCCTCCACCTGGGCAACAGTTCCCTCGACCGCCTCCAGGTCGCCCGTGGTATTCTCCAGCACCCTGGGCTCGAGACCGGTATACCTGGGATACCTGTAAGTTACCTTCATTCTCTCGATGGTGGGGACGTATATGATGCCAACCTTGAACTCCGGCGAGCGCGCATCCCCGGCGTAGACGGTGTAGGTTACCGGCTCGGTCACGCTGCCGAGGCGATAGAGGAACTTGCCTGCGTCGAACTGCATGGAGAGCCGCGTGCCTTTGCCGAACTGCACCTGCGCGCTGTCAGGCATGTCTTCCTCATCGCCGCAGGGGGTACATATCACTATCAGGTCCTCGCCGCTTCGAAGCGTGACATTGCCCGGCTCGACCTCTATCTTGGTCCTGGTAATCGGCGGGATGTAGGTGGAGAAGTGCGAGTAGCGCTTGAAAGCGTTTGCGAAGTGCGCGGGGAACAGCGCGACGTAGGAGACAGTGACCACCACTGCCACAATTGCGGCGATGAAGTAGCGCCTGAGCTTGCGCCTCTCGACTGCCTTGGGAATTTCGACCGCCTTTACGTTGAGGTCGGCATCCTTGACTATCTCATCAGCCACAAGCCGGGAGTAGCCATCGAGCTTGTCATTGCCGAGCTGCACCGCGTTAATGACCACGTTGTCGAGCCCGGGGTAGGCCTTTTCGAGCACGATGGCGGCCCGCTCGTCGGAGACCCTGCGCGCCAGCGGCCGGACAATCCGCCAGACAAGCAGCGCCACGACGGACAAGATACCGGCCAGAAGAAGAATGACCCGCGTACCGGCAGAGAGCCAGAACAGGTTGTCAAGCGCGAATCCCACCACCATAACGCCGAGGAACACGGCAGCCGTAAGGCCGAGGCCCTCGAGCGCCCAGGTCGTGCGCAGCATTTCGCGCAGCGATTCGAGCTTCTCCAGCAGGCGAATATAGGCTTTTTCGGAAGTTGGGCCGTTCACGTCAAACCTCCCCTGGCTACCGTTTGTTTTAAAAGAACGCGCAGCAAGCTGCGCCGCTAAATCCGCGGCTACGCCGCCTACCTCCCAATTACGTCATCTTCGTCGCCGCCTTCGGCTTCCTGAATATCGAGGTCAATCTGAATCTGCGACCCGGCCGGCTTGATTCTCTTGTCGGCAAGCTCGGGCCGCAGGACAAATGTCTTCGTGTCTTTCTTGGTTTCCTGGTCGCCTTTCTCACGCACGAGCTGAATGCGCCAGTCAATCAGCCATCGCTCGCCGACCTTGTGCAGTACCCAGTACTCGATATGGAAGAAGATAAGCGGCAGGTCGCCCTGCCTCTCAAGCGATGTCTTGCTCTTGCGGGTAGTCTTGACGATGGCCTTTGCGCGTTTCACATTGCCTACTACGTGCAGCACTTTCTTCTCTTCGAAGAAGTCCTTGATTTCCCACACCCGCTTGGCGACGTCCGCCTTGTCCTGGTCGGTAAGGTTGTCTTCGGCGAACTGCTCGCCCTTCATTCCCATGCCGACAAACGCGGATTCCTTGGTGACAAGCACCAGGTCGTAGTAGCCGGGCAGCAGGTCTTTCACGACGTACTTCCCGGACTCCTTGTCCACCTTGCCCTTTACAAACATCTTGTAGCGGTGCTGGACCGCTATCGCGTCCTCAATCTCGCCTGCCGGCTTGACTGTGCCGAAAATACGGCAGTCTACGGCTTTCGCACTCGGGTCGGCCAGCTTTATCTCCTTGACGTGCACGAGGTCATCGAGAGCCTGCTCCGTCGTCCCTCGGTCGTAGTGCCTGAGCAGGAAGCGGGTTTTTTTATCGCCCGCCTCTATGTAGAAAACGCCCACGCAGGTGCCGTGGACCTTCTGGCGCCCGCGCAGCGTGATGTAGACCTCGTAGTCCTTGCGGGGGTACTCTTTCCCACTGTAGACTTTTTCCGTCTTGCTTTCCTCCTTGAAGCGCCAGTCCTTGACCATTTCCGCCTTGGCCACATCGATTCTGAGCACGGCAACGTGCTCGAGAGGAACATACTTGAACTTGTTCTTGTCCGTGTCGAATACCTTGAGCGGTTTCCAGCCGCTCTGGTGGACTATGCCCGTAATGGAGGAGCCGTCCGAGAAGATGACAGTGCCCCGGACCTCACCCTGGCGCAGCTCGCGTTTGGGCTGCTCCTCGCCGGGCTTGTCTTTCTCCTCCTGCGCAACGACCCCGGCTGCAAGAAGCAGAATCAGGGCCGCTATCAGTATGTTCCTTGCCGTTTCTTTCATTTTGTACCTATCTATTTAACGCACCTGAGCGTGTCAAGTAGTCCCTTAAATCAACATATTTCGCTTTCTCAGAATCCACTCGGCGGTGGCGAGAATTAGGAACAGGAGGAAGAAGAGCGGCGTATCCCAGACTGACACCTCGCGCTCCTCCGAGTGTGCGCTGGCAATCGCCTGGATGTCCCGAAGCAGCTTGGATGCCTCGTGGTAGGCGTAGTACTTGCCGCCGCTGTCTGCCGCAATTCTTCTTAAGAGCTCATCGTTGAGGTCGGGATTCTCGAACTCGAGATAGCGCCTGCCGACCGCAATAGTGACCGACTCCTGCACAGTCTTGCCATCCCGGTCGGTCACCGAAGATGTTATTTCGTACTTCCCTCCGGCCGAGGGGGTGAATTCTTCCTCGTAGTGGCGCCCATCGCCCCTGGCCTTGATGTAGACGGTCTGGACATTCCCCTCCGTGGCAACCTGCACAGACAGGGATTCGGGAAGCGGCTGCTTCATCTGGCCGGGGTCCACGCGAGCGTTTATGTGCACCTTCTGGCCGGGCGAGTAGTTGCGCCTGTCAGTCCAGATTGCGAAGAGGCCGCCGGCATCCTGGCTCTTCGCGCCGGCGAGCCACCTGACAGCCTGGCCCCAGAACCGCACGTAGGGCGAGTCCAGCCCGAGGCCGCGGTGCCTCAGGTGCCATTTGTAAGTGGTACTGCCGGTCACGACCATTGTCTTGCCTTCGCCGAAGCGCTGCACGGCGACAACGACCAGCGGCTCTCCCTCGACGCTCACCTCAGGGTGCTCCGCAATAACGGTTGCGCCCGGCTTGGCTTTTCCCGTCACGTTTACGCCATCAAGCTCGCAGCCCGTGCCGCCTACCCCCCCGAAGTAGCTCTGGGTGCCCATGACTATAGGGTGGCGCTTTCCTTCCGGCGTGAGCCCCATCACGAAGGTACCGCTCTGCAGGCCCGCGCTTCGCCCGCCCAGCGCGACAGGCAGGATTTCCTCGAGCGGCGTGCCGCCGTACCCGCCCAGGCCGAGCGCCTTGCGTCCGCCAAGCGCGCAGAACCCCCCGCCCTGTGCCACGAACTCCTTGAGCGCCTCAAGCTGCGCGCTGGTGAAGGCTTCCCTGTCCAGCTCGCCCAGGATTACGACATCCCAGTTCTCGTATTCCGACACATCCGCGGGAAGCCCGCGCGCCACCAGGTCGGCGCGTCCCACGCCCTGGAGAGTAAACTGGTTCTTCTGCGTAAGCACGGCCCCGGTGAACTGGATGTTCGGGTCCTGTTCGAGAATCATCTTGAGGTACTTGTACTCCCAGCGCGCCCTGTCCACAAGGACCACCTTGAGCTTCGAGTCAAGCACGTGGAGCGTAAAGGACTGCCGGTTGTTTTCCTTGACGTGCTCGTTCTGCATCTCCTGCGCCGAGACAGTATACTCGAAGATGCCGGGCGCCTCCGGGATGAAAGACAGAGTCAGCGACTCGCTGCGCTTCTGGGCCGAGAGCTCGACCTTGCCCGCCGCGAGCATCTCACCTTCGGCAGTGTCGAGCCGGACCGGGATGGATGTCAACCCCTTGAGGCCGACCGCCTTGACCTCGATATCCACCTGGACGGTGGTGTTCTTGTAGGCCTCTTCCGGCGCCTTCGGGGCGCACAGCAGGATGTCAACTATGCCCGATTCCGAGAGCTTCGAGCCCACCCCCACCGCGAAGACGGGAAAGCCAAGCGCCTGAGAGCCCGCCTCGACGGCCGAGTTGTCCGCGCCGTCCGTCAGCACCACCGCCGCCGTCGGCGCAGTTGAGCCGGATTTCGATGCCGCCTCGCGCAGGCTGCCCATAATCGAGGTCATGTTGCCCTTGCCGTCAAGCGCTCCGGACATCTCGTCCGGCGGGTGCTGGATGGCGCTGCCGGAGAACACGAACGCCTGCAGGGCGAACGACTTGCTCAGGGGCTTGAGCAGTCCTCCCGGGCCGGAAATCAGGTTTTTCGCGACATCAATTCTCGGCTTCTCGCCGTGAGGGTCCTTGACAGGCAGGGTCATTGACTGCGAGTTGTCAACGAGAAAGACAAGTCTCGTCTTCTCTCCCGCGATTGACTGGTAGGAGAGTACAGGCTTGAGGATACACAGGAAGAGAAAGACCACCACCGTAACTCTCAGGGCAAGGAGCAGCCACGCCTTCCTGCGAGCCAGAGCCTTGAAGTTGCGGTAGTAGCATACGTACACCACCGCCGCCAGCACTATTATGGCGAGCACGGCAAGCGCCGGATGCCAGTTGCTTGCAAGGTCAAGACCCATATACAATCCTTAATTCACGGAAACTTTTTCCGTTTTTCTTGCCGGAGTCGTCTGGCCCGTGAGCCGCCCCTGCACTTCCGCAGTATGCGGCACAAACCTGTTCGCCAGCCAGCCTTCCACAAGCAGCGCAAGTAGCGCAAGGTAGAAGAAATAATCCCAGAGCTTCACACCGGTCCTCATGCGCCATATCGCGGAAGCGATGTCGTCCGCGGGGCCAAGCTGAACCACGCTGGGGCCGAGCATCTCTCTGGCCTGCGATGCCGGCACACGCGAGAGGTCTCCCTCAGAGACATCCACGTTGACCGCGAAGTACTCCCCCTGCTTTCCGGCCGAAGTCCTGATGGCGGCATTGTATATGCCGGGCGTCAGTGTATTGATGAAAGTGGCGGTAATCGCGCCGCCGGCAGGCTCCACCTTCGCCTCGAACGCCCTGCCCGCGGGGTCGGTGACGGCGACCTCGACCTTCTTTTCAGTAGGCGGGAACGTGTACCTGACGGGCTCACCCACAAGGAAGCTCGCCAGGTGCTGCTGCCTGCTGGCGATACACCTTACTATCTGGTGCACCAGCGGCAGGTAGACGGGCCGGACCGGCATGTTGGTCCAGTCGCGGTCGCAGGTCGAGGCGAAGAAGAGGACCGAGCCGGCACCTGCCTTTCTCTCGATAAGGGCGGGAAAACCGTTCGAGAAGCGCGCCAGGACGGAAACGCTCTTGTCCTCGCTGTCCTCCTCGCAAATCATTATCTTCGTGAAGCGCGTCGTGTCGAACCCGTGGTCGCGAATACCCTTGAGCCCGGAAAAGATCGCATGCTCCCAGTCCATGCGCGCAAGTGTTATCTGCGAGTCGCCCACCTGCGCGTACTCGCGGGAACCAATCAGCTTGCACGGCAGCAGAGGGGACTGCGGGCTTCTGCGCAGCTCGCTGTTGTAGGTCTCGGGCTTGACCTGGTCCCCGCTGAATATCACGAGCCCGCCTCCCTGGCGCACGTACTCGCCAATGTCCGAAACCAGCGCCTCGTCGAGGTTCCGGACGTTGGCCAGTATGACGGCGGCGTAGTCGCCGAGCTTCTCCGAGCGAAGCCCGCGCTCACTCACCACCCGCGGACGCACCGGCGAGGTGCTGACCGGGCCCTGCGAACCTTCATCCGGCGCGCCGGAGCCCCGCCTGGGCGCAAGCGCGGTAGTTAGGTAGTATGTCTCGTCGAGGTCCCAGATGTCCGAAGGGTCGCCGTTTACGACCAGGACATGAATCGCATCGCCTGCACGAGAGGCGAAGAAGCGCTTGTTGTCGGCCGCAAGGCCGTCTGTCTGCAGGAATATGTGGCCCTGGAGCCTGCCCTCGCCCGCACTGTGCGCGAACGAGACTGACGCGTTACCGCCGGCGGGCGCGGTGACGGGCTTTTCGCTCCTCGTCTTACCCTCAAGCACCAGCGCGATGCGCGCCTTCATGGCACTCTCGGAGTAGTTGTGAACGGTTGCCTCGATTTCCAGCACGCCAGCCTTGCCGGGGGAGTGGCTTATCTGGACGGAGGTGAGCGTCATGTTGGCAGGCCTGCGGGCGGACACGTCCACCACGACAGTGTCGGCGTCGAGGTTCTGCAGCGCCTGCCCCTCAAGCACAGGCCCCCACAGGAGGAGCTGGTAGTCGCTTATTATGTATAGCTCCCTGTTGAGCTCGGTGGAGTCCGCGAGCGCTTTTGTCGCCAGGTCCAGCGCACCCTCGAGCGAGCCGGCCGAGGGAGTTTCCTTTAGAAGCTTGACACGGCGCGCGAGGCCCGCAAGGTCACGGCTCAACTGCGCGTCGGCGGGCGCGTAACCGGCCACGGGAATGATTGCCGCAGTATCGCCCGGAGCAAGGGTGTCGAGCACTCGCTGCGCCTTTTCCTTGGCCCGCTCCAGCCCGGTAACCCCGGACTCCTTGTAGCCCATGGAGTATGAGTTGTCCACCACGATAACGGCCGTAGTGGAGGTCCTCCGGCCCGCACTGGCACTGCGCGTGCGCAGAATCGGCTTGGCCAGCGCAAACGCGAAGAGCGCGATTGCCGCGATTCTAAGCGCAAGCACTATGAGCTCACGCAGCCGCTGCCTGCTGGCCATGCGAAGGTCAATCAGGCGCAGGAACATGAGTGATGGAAAGTCCACGCTTCGCGAATGGCGCTTGTGAATAAGATGGATTATCACCGGCACTGCGGCCGCGGCGAGTCCCAGCAGGAACACGGCATTCAGCAGTCCGAATCCAAACATAACCTAATCCTTCAACTGTGTAAGCAAGGGGGGTAAGAATGCAGAATACAGAACACAGGATACAGAATACAGAATGAAAATTGTTGCGCTTTGCGCATCCTTTTTTTCCCCCCGCATTCTGTCTACTGTATTCTGTATTCTCTCCAAAGAGAGAGCATCTCCCTATCGCCTCAGTTTATCTCCATATCCCCTTTTCTTACACAAATATCAACCCAGCCTCGCCCTCTTGGCGAGATAGCTTGCCAGCAGCAGATCGAACGGGCGCGAGGTGTCCGCCAGCAGGTAGTCTACAAACCTCTCGGCACACTCGCGCTTGTACTGTTTCACAAACTCATCGAGCATCTTCAAGTACTCCCGGCGGAAGAACTGCGGCTCTATCATGAGCCTCTCGCCAGTCTCCATGTCGCGGAACGTGGTCAGCCCCGAGAAAGGGAAGCCCAGCTCCGCCCTGTCGAGCACGTGGAATATCAGGACTTCGTGGCGGTTGTGCCTGAAGTGCTTTATCCCACGCAGCACCTGCCCCTGGTCCTCCAGCAGGTCTGAAATGATGATGATGAGGCCGCGCTTCTTTATTCCTTCGGCCATCGCGTGCAGGGTCGGCGCGATTCCCGTCCGGCTGGATGGCTCGGTGTTCTCGAGCACTATAAGCATGTCGCGAAGATGCGACGGCGAGGACTTCGCCGGAATCCGGTGGCGTATCTTGTCGTCGAAGATTACCATGCCCACCGAGTCCTGCTGGCGCACCATGAGGTAGGCCAGCGAGGCGGCGAGGTAGCAGGCGTAGGTAAACTTTGAGATGCCGTTCGAGGAGTACGCCATGGAGCGCGAGCAGTCTATCAGTATTATCGCGCGAAGATTGGTTTCTTCCCG
>DAOVDS010000206.1 GCA_030669415.1 bacterium | reverse complement strand
TGGAACTGAAGTTTACTGATTTAGCCTCGAGCATGGAAAATATGGTCAACGGAGTTTTGGAGCTTACCTCATCAAAAACAAGTTAGGAGGAGATATGCGTGAGATTTCCGCCAGTGACATAACCAAAACGGTGAAGGATCTCTGCATCGACGCCAATTACAATTTAGGCCAGGACGTGCAGGATGCGCTTCGCAAGATGTACGAGAAGGAGGAATCACCCGTGTCCAAGGCCACCTTAAAGCAGATCATCGATAACTTCGAGATCGCCAAGGAGGGGGAGTTCCCTATCTGTCAGGATACCGGCTTCTCGGTCTTCTTCGTGGAAATAGGGGGAGAGGTCTGCATCAAAGACGGCAACCTTTTTGACGCCATCAACGAGGGGGTCAGGCAAGGCTACAAGGATGGGTATCTGCGCAAGTCCATCCTGGCCGATCCCATCGAGAGGAAAAACACCGGCGATAACACCCCCGCGGTCATTCACATGGACGTGGTGAAGGGCGACAAGCTCAAGATCATCATCGCTCCCAAGGGCGGCGGAAGCGAGAACATGTCCACCGTCACCATGCTCACGCCCGCTCACGGGTACGACGGCGTAAAGAAGTTCGTTGTCGAGTGGATTCGCAAGGCCGGCGCCAACCCGTGCCCGCCGGTCGTCGTCGGCGTCGCTATGGGCGGCACCTTCGAGCAGACCGCATTCCTCGCCAAAAAGGCGCTCCTTCGCAAAATTGGCTCGAAGGCCCAAGACGAAATCAACGCGAAGCTCGAAGAGGAGCTGCTCGAAGAAATCAACAAGCTCGGCATCGGGCCACAGGGCTTCGGCGGACGAACCACCGCGCTGGCAGTCTTCGTCGAGTCGTTCCCATGCCACCTCGCAAGCCTGCCCGTGGCAGTTAACGTCCAGTGCCACCAGGCACGCCACAAGGAGGCCGTCATATAAATTTTAGCCGCGCCGTTTACGGCGCGGATGGAAGCACCATGCCGGAAGGCGTGGTGAAAATAAAATCAAGGAGAAAAACCATGGCAATCGTAAAACTGACGACACCACTCAAAACAGAAGACACGGAAAAACTCGAGGTCGGCGACAAGGTGCTTATCTCCGGCGAAATCTACACCGCACGCGACCTCGCACACAAGCGGCTGCTCGATATGATTGACGCAGGCGAGAAATCCCCCTTCGAGATGGAAGGCTCCATTATCTACTACGTCGGCCCCGCGCCGACAAAGCCCGGACAGGTAATCAACTCCTGCGGCCCGACAACCTCCTACCGCATGGACCCCTACACCGAGCAAATGCTGGAACTCGGCGCAAAGGGCTTTATCGGCAAGGGCAACCGCGCGCCGTACATCGTCGAAGCGCTTAAAAAACACAAGGCAGTCTACATGGCTGCAACAGGCGGGGCCGCAGCCCTTATCGCGAAGGCGGTAAAAGGCAACGAGACCATAGCGTTCGAAGACCTCGGCGCCGAAGCCATACGCCGCCTCACAGTCGAGGACTTCCCCGCAACAGTCGTTAACGACGTGAACGGAAACGACCTCTACCAGCAAGGCATCGCCAAGTACGCCCGCGGCGAATACGCACCGAAATAACATGCAATGCAAGCCGCGGGTTTCAACCCGCGGGCAATAATTCCAAAGCCGCGGTCTTCATGGCCGCGGAAAAATGCAACCATCACCGCCATTCATGGCGGGGTTGCTTAGCGGACATACCCGAACTCCCTCAATGCCGATTCGAGCGCCCTACTCTGGTTCTTGGGCACGATGAAAGTGTATTTGTCTTTCCGGCCTGTCACTCTCAGCTTGCCGCCGGTGTACTGAAGGTCCCGGATTGACTTGCGGCGGATTCTGACACTCTTCTGCCTGTACTTGCGAAGCTGCGCTATCTTCTCTTCGATATCCTCGCTCTGGGCGATTTGCTCGTGCAGGCTGCGCATGCCCTTGCGAAAATCTATGAACCTGTCCAGGTCGCTTTCTTCTTCATCGCCACCGGTCAGTACACCCAGGGGTGTATCCATGGAGAAGCCGGGTTGAACCCCGCCCTTGAGCGGATGGCTGGCGGCAGGCCCGATAAAGGCAATTGTACGCTCCGTGACGACCAGGCTGCCCTCTATCCCGGATATGGGCGTCAACTTGCGCATGACACCCGGTATCAGCTCAAAGACTACGCGTTCCCCGCTCACGACATCCCCTCGGAATACCTGTGCGCGTTCCATACCCAGCCGCATGCCGAATATAACATAAGTGTTTGCAGTGCGCAACCCGTCCCGCTCTGCTTCCTCATCTACCGTCTACTGTTTACTCATTCATCTGCCTTGCCCACACCAGAATTTTGTGTTATGATTATTCAGCCACCATGCTTTCCAGCATGGTGCTTCCGGAACGGACAGGAACATGGTTTTTCTTATTACCTGGACAACCCACGGCTACTGGCTGCCCGGTGACCCGCGCGGATTCAGAACCCACAGGGGCAAACAGGACATAGCGCCACCCGCACGATATGCCTCCCCAAGCGAAAAACAATACGATCCAAAACAACACAATATTCTCCACAGGCATTTCAGGTCAAAAATTGCAGACCCGTTGACATTGAACGAATCGCAGATGAAGGCCGCAGCTGAAGTCATCGCCGAGGTGGGCGGTGGACTTGCCCGAAGCGGCGTTGTCGCCGTTCTGCCGAATCATGTTCACGTTCTTGCGGACCTGCCCGAAAGCGGAACAACGGGATTCTTCTGCAACCGGGTGAAATCCAAATCATCCCTGCGACTTTCCGACTATGGCCTCAAAGGAAAAGTCTGGGCCAGGAGATACCACGCCAGGCGAATACGGCAAACCGGCAGAGGCAATGCCGAAGAATACGTCAAATCCCACGCAGACCAAGGCGCAATTGTCATCTCCTTCTGATTCCAGAAGCACCACGCTGGAAAGCGTGGTGGCCCGCCCTTCGTCCAACAGTGGATAAAGAGACTCTGAACTGCAGCGAAAAAGACAAGAACAAACACGATATAAATCTGCGCGCTTTGCTATCTCTAAGAGGAGACATCCATAACCGCCTAATTTTGTCTTAACGTGATCTTATCCCTGTTGTTCTTTATAAACTCGAACAGGCGCCCGGCGATGTTCTCGCCTGTCTCGTAGTATTCTTCATCGCATTCGTCGAGTTTATCGTCACGTTCGTCGCTGTCCTCGTCCATTACATCTTCTATCGCCTCAACCGTAACCGGTCGTTCGATTGCAAGTGCTGTGATAGCCTCGTGCGTCACTTCCGCAGTACCGGAACAGCCAATGCGCTTGAGCGAGTCAACGATGATTGGAGCGAACTCGTTTGAAGAGTTGATGAAGAATTGGTCGTATCCGCCGTTGTTCACCTCACGCTCGAGAGCCTCGACCGCCAGAATGATACGCTCCTCATCCGTCAGGTTCTCCATCCCGATCCGTGCCGCCTTCTGGTCAACCGCCTGCTCAAACGCCACGACAAGAGAGTCAATGCGGTAGTCACCTTCCAGAGCAATCAATTCATCAGTTGACTGCCCTGAGTACTCATCAAACCACTTGCGTTCCTCCATTATGTTTTCCTCCTAATCTCCCAGCTCAGGCCAATAATACCCACATGCATGGCACACCGCAACCATTTTCCCCGGAGGAACCCGGGGCTTGATTATTTTCCGCCCCGATGAACGGAGCGGCTTTGGAATTTTCCCAATTCCGTGTTATCTATCTGGCGATACTCACAAGCGCCATTTATTTCCCCCGGATATGAATCCGCCGTCCGGCGGACGGGGCTTGACCGGAATTGCTTTCTCCCAATTAATAATCTGTGTCAATCTGTGTAATCTGTGGTTTCTTTCTCCGCGTTCCTCTGCGCCCTCCGCGGTGAGAACGGGCTTCCGGCTTGCTAATCTTCAGGCGGCTCGGGCGGCTCGCCTTCGGGCGGGTCCTCCTGGAGCGGCACATCCTCGCCGAACGGCCGGTCGTAGCGGGTGCACAGTTCCCTGATGAACGCCGGGTCCCATTTCTTTCTGGGCCTGGTGCCTATGCCTCCGAAGTCGAGAAGCACGAAGTAGGTACGAGCGCCCCGGCGCATGAAGACAATTCCGCCCGCGCGCACCTCGGGACACATCAGCGTCTCGGCAATCTCGCCCTGGTTCCTCGCAATGACGAGATGCCTGTCGCAGGTGAGGGTGTGCCCGTCGGCGGGCAGCTCGAACCTGACTTCGACCGGCGAGAACCGCTGTACACGGCGAGGCACGAAGTACTCGGTCGTATCGACCCGGCGCCTGTCTGTGGATTCGCGCGTGCCATCGAGTGTGTAGTTTTCGACCCGCAGGTCCGCACCCGTCTGGTCAACACCGAGCACCGTGAAGACCACGATACCGCCGTGAACGTTGACAAACTGGACCCAGTCACCCGTCTGCGAGTCGTGCCAGTTCCCGACAAGACCTTTCCGAGGCTCCTTCGGCACCGGCGCAGCATGGTCGTGTTCCACAGCGTCGGCTTTCTTGACCGGCGCTTCCTGTGGGACTCCGTCGGAGTACCAGCACGCACACAAGGAGAGGAGTGCGCAGAGAGTCAGCGCCAGTTTTGGTGTCCCGCCCATTAGGAGAGATTCTAACGCCCCGGCCGCCACGTGGCAAGTGATTTCGCGTGCCACATGCTCTCAGAACCGGCAGTTCCCCGGCTACCTCTTTTTGTCCCTGACGTAGTGGACCGAGATGTAGAGCCGGTCGAGCAGGCCGCGAAGCTCCACGAGAGTCTTGGAAGCCTTGTCCTTGTCCGCCGAATCGCAGGCTGTGCGAAGCTCGCCCGCCTTGGCGCTCACGCTCTTGACCTGGGCAAGCGCCGGCTTGAAGTTGTTCTCGACCGCGTAGGTCTGCACATCGCCGACAACCGCCGCAATCTTCTCGAGCGAGTCGGCGGCATCTTTGAACCGCTTCTCTTCGAGCGCCGTGGAGAAATCCTTGCCGGCGAGTTTTTCGACTTCTTTTAGTTTCTTGTCGAGCTCAGCGGGCGCGGGCTCTTCGGGCTTCTCCGGGTCCTCGCCTTCCTCAGGGTCTTCCTGCGAGATGACCTTCTCGTCGAGGAATCTGTCAAACTTGTACCAGTACTTGAGGAGTTCGGCATCCTTGAGATGGCCCCATTTCGGGGGGTGTTCGGCATCGCCGTAGTCTACCATCAGTATAACCAGAGTTCTGCCGCTGCGCTGGAAAACGTAACCTCCGCATCTGACATCCCAGTTGTAGCAAGTCTCTTTGTCGTCTCCCCTCGGGTTTGCCACATTACGCCGCTCGCACAGCATTATCTTGTCGCTGCCGTAGAGTTCCCATTCCCAGATTGTGCGAACGTTGTAAGGGTTGTTCAGCAGCGAGCCGCGCTTAATCTCATTATCTTTCGTAATGCCAGCCTCCCTGACATCAAGCTTCTCCTCGGGGATTTCCTCGCCCGAGCGCTTGAACTCGATGACTGTGAACTGAATCTTGTCACCCTCGCGCTTAATCACCTTGTAGAGGATAACGTTCTGCCGGTGGTTCATGAACCGGACCCAGTCGCCCACCTTCGCGTCTTTCCAGTAGGAGTAGGTGAAACTGTTGTCTTCCGGGTCAAGCAGGAATTCGCGCGCGCGCGGGTCGTTGGGCCAGATGCGGTCAAAAGGTATGCGTGTATCCCCTTCCTCTTCGGGCTCCCCCTCGCCGGTTTTTTCGCCTTCGCCGCTCCCGCCAGCCTTTCCAGGCTCGGGCTTTTCCTTCTCAGAAGTTCCGGTGTCCCCGGTGCCCTCGTCTGTGGGCGAAGCGGTCGGGCCGACAGGCGCCTCCTCGGGGCCGCAACTGCTCAAGAACACCAGCCCCGCAAGGAACAGCACGCCAAGCAGTATCTCAAGTACTCTCATGTCATCTCCCCGGACAGTTCCGCCTGAATTCATCTTCCATGCTTCCCTACATAGACTATAGCAGCCCCACACTCAGAATGCAAATCCAATCAAGGTCCGCTTTCCCCCTTCAGTACTGCCAGCCCACGCCGCGCCCGTAGGGGTAGTCGCTAAGCTGATAGCGCCGGCGCATGACAAGCCGCACGCAGTAGGCCTCGATTTCTATAAGTCCCCAATCCACCGAGGCAGGCGTGCCGTAGACCACTGCCATGTTCCCCCGCGCACACCAGCGCTTGACCTCGTCGAGGCCGAAGTCTTTTCGCATGTGCCACACGACGCGGAAGCGCCCTTCCCCGCGCGGTGACAGGATGTAGATATTCTCGCCCAGCTTGAAGTCTTCGAGCCAGTCGAAGTGGTGGTGCTCAATGACCATCGCCACCTCGAAATCCTCTTCGCGCTCACTGTAGTGGCTTTCAGTAATCAGCCCGACCCAGGCGACCACAACCCTGTCTATGTAGCCGTCCGGCGTGGTGCGGACATCGTCGGGATATATGTTCCTTGCCGCGCGGTTGAATGCGCCCTGCTCCAGGTCCGAAGTGCAGCGGTACGGGCGCACAAGTCCGCAGCCCGCCCCGGCCAGGCCCAGCACAGCCAGCGTTAGTACGAGGGACCACATCCCCACTGTTCTGCGGCAACTGCTCATGGCGCCAATTGTAGCAGCAGGCACGGGCAGGTCAAGCTTTGCCTGCCGGTCGCACCCGCGGAGACGGTACTCACGAGCCGAGCCGTATGATTGTGCCTTTCTCGCCGACTGCAATTCCTGTCTTTCCCTTCTTGCTGAAGTGAAGCCCGTAGAGCGTTTCCCTGACGGGCGATGTCTCCTTCTTCCAGCTCTTGGCGCCGTTGGTGGTCTTGAGTATCACGCCATCCTGGCCGACCGCCCAGCCTTTTTTCTTGTCAACAAGGCACACTGCGTAGAGCGCCTTGTCAGTCACCTTCTTGCAGAGCGTCCACTTCTTGCCGCCGTCATTAGTCACGAGTATTGCGCCGCCATCGCCGACTGCGCACCCGATTTTCTTATCAACAAACCACACGCTCCTGAGCTCGCTCTTGCCACCTATGTCCGGTGCATCCTGCGGCTCCCAGTTCTTGCCGCCATCTTTGGTGTGGACAATCCGCGCCGTCTTGTTAGTGTAGAGGGGCGAGCGCGGAGTCGGCATGAAGCCTACCGAAACGCGGCTGCCGACGGCCCAGCCCTCCTTCTCGTCGACCCAGCAGCAGTCGTTCAGGCCGCGGTAGACCCACGTCTGCTTCCACGTCTTCCCGCCGTCTGTCGTAATCACCCTGTCGCCATCCGCGTGGCTTGAAGTCCCGTGGTTGCATATCTGGCCGATTTTGTCGGTGGCCATCCATATCGAGCGCAGCTCGAAGTTGGTCTGCACCCAGACGTTTCCCCATTTCTTCCCGCCATTGGATGTTATCAGGCAGGTGCCGGACTTCATCGGCCTGCCCATGACCACGTGTCCCCTCGGGCGTGGTGCATCCCGGTCGCCGTCACCGACGGCCCAGCCGTGCTTGGCGTCGGTGAAATGAACGCCTCTCAGGGTGGCTTTTGACGAAGGCTTCTGCTGCTTCCAGGTCTTGCCCGCATTCGTGCTGGCGAGTACTGTGCCCTCCTCGCCCACAGCAAAGACGTTCTTGTCAGCGCCGAAGTAGACTGCATGGAGTGCAACTTTCACAGGGCTTTTGACCTTTTTCCATCTCGCAGAGCCGGCGGCAACTTCCGAGAGAAGAAACACCCAGACCAGGCACACCAGCACCAGCAACCAGACTATGTACTGTCGAGTAGACATAATATGGTCTCCTTCGTTAGGTATACTTTGTGTTCCCTGTTACTCTTCCCTTTCGGTCTCAAGAGTGTCACAAGATTCTACCATGTAAGGAGACTTCAATGCCCCTCACAGAACCGTACGTGCGGATTTCCCGCATACGGCTCCTCAGTAAGACTCACGTACACGGCGACAGTGTATACAGGTTATGCACTATACGCGGCCTCGGCAGCGGGTAGCGTT
>DAOVDS010000176.1 GCA_030669415.1 bacterium | reverse complement strand
AAGCCGACAGGAAACACGTACCAGATTTGGGCGGAGGCTGGCAAAGAGGGGCGATACAGTTTCACTCAAGTACAGGGTCCGCACGTTGTCTGGAAATGGATAGGAACTGAGCCGAAGAAATATCCGCACGACTCAATTGAGCCTCTTTTCGAAATGATAGAGAAGCACAGGGATAAGCAGTTGATAATAGGCCTTGACCTTTTCAAGTATGCCAAGAATCTCAGTTGGCAGTGGTTCGTGGAACTCCTCGTCGAACTTGAAAAAACCGGGATAAGAGCTTATCTTTTCAGCACCCACGATTAGAATTTATTGGGAAGAGGAACGGCAAATGACCGAACAGCCGGACAGGGAATGCCGTATTAGAATGGGTGCATTCTCCTATTGCATCAGACAGTGTGCAAGTTAGCCGGCGGGCTTGCCCGCCGAGTGATGAATAACGCGGCGAACAAGTTCGCCGGCTAACATAACACGGCGAACAAGTTCGCCGGCTAAATACCCGCGGCTTTAGAATTATCTGCGGTGTGGACAGTCCCGCACCAGAACCCGATGCTTGACGGGACGGCCTGCAACGGTTAGACTAAGAGGCGGAAATCAAGAGCTGCTGAAATTGAGGAGCGGTTATGAGAGATATGGTTTTTGCCGCGGCGGTGATGCTGTTCTGCGCGGGCTGCCTGCTGCCGTCTGAAAGGCCGGGCTATGATGTCGAGGTCGTGAGCGACTACATCGAGGGGGTAACGCCCGAGCAGCCGCAGGAGGAGCCGGTTGCCCAGGAGCCGGTCGAAGAGGAAGGCCCGGCCGCCACGGAGCAAGAGCCCGCTCTTACCGAAGAAGAGAAGGCGCTGACCGAGCAGGTGGAGAAGCTGCGCGAGGGTGCGCGTGAGAAGTACCGCCGAAACAGGGATGCCCAGGGGGCAATCAAGGACCTGGCCGAGGCGCTTTCGCTCGAGCCCCGCGGGGAGCTTGAAGCCCAGGTTCGCAAAGAGCTGTCGACACTTTACACGCTGCATGCGCTCAAGCTGTCTCGGCAGAAAAAGTTCGAGCAGGCGATGGGGCTTTTCGGGAAAGCGCTTGAGACTGACCCGACAAACGCTTTTGTTCACATGGAGTACGGAGCGACCCTGTACAAGACAGGCAAGGGCGACGAGGCGGTCGTGGCCTATGACAGGGCGATAGAGTGCAAGCCGGACTATCACCAGGCACTGAACGCGCGCGGTCTCGTGAGGTTGAGCCAGGAGAAGTACGAGGAGGCGCTGAAGGATTTCGAGAAAGCAATCGAGATGCGGCCTGACTTCTTCTGGGCCGTAATCAACAAGGGTCTCGTCCTCGAGAAGACAGGCAAGACCGAGGCTGCGATAAAGCTCTACGACAGGGCTATAGAGCTGGCGCCGGAGACGGGCCTTGCGTACAACAACAGGGGATGGGCTTATTACAAGCTGAAGAAGTACGGACAGGCTATCAGGGACCTGACCAGGGCGCTGGAGCTTTCACCCGGGCTGGACCTGGCCTACCTCAACCGGGCCAGCGCGTACGCCGAAGAGGGATTCATGCACAAGGCAATCAAGGACTACGAGGCTTTTCTCGACAGGTTTCCCCGCCACCCAAGAGCGCCAATGGTCAAGAAATGGCTTGAGAAGAACAAGAAGCGTTTCGAGAAGAAGCCCCCCGAGCACGAGAAGGAAGAATAGCAATTCCCGCGTGCAGGCAGCTACTTGTTGCTGTAGAGCCCCCATGAGTCCCAGCGCATTGCGCCCACCCGCTCGGCGTACCACTTCTTCCACACTTCGGTGGCGCCCTCGCGGTCATGCACATTGAAAGTCACGCGCGCGGGGTCTTTGAAAAAATAGCCGATAAGAAACCTCTCGAGAACGGCGCCGATGGTAAACTGCTTCGCCGGGATTGTCACGTTGCTGAGTGTTCTGCCGGCGCGGTTCACAATGGGGCATGTCAAACCGCCGGACACATCAGTGTCTTCAAGGTGCTCTATGATACGGGGCAGGAAAAAGTCCATGTCAAACTGCAGCGCCAGCATGGCCTCGCGGCGGCGGGCGTGCGAACCCTCCTTCAACTGCCGCAGCAGTTTCTCGAAGCCCTCCTGTGTTCTGAGGTCCGGCGGCTCCCTCTCCACCGTGGTTGCGCAGGAAACAAGCGCTGTCAGGATTACCGCAAGCAGGGCTGTTCTGAGGATGTTCATGCAACACTCCAAGCGAGACTGCCACGATAATGATAGCCTGACGCAGGCGCCTGGTCAAGGGAAGATGCAGCACCCAGGCAGGCGCCGGGGTTGACTTGGAGCCGGGCGGCTGGTAATATCCTTAGGCTTGGCATCTGGAGAACGGCTCTGATGATAGAAGAACTTGCACGCCACGTGCAAAGGCCGAGCCGCTACATAGGCGGCGAGACAAACATGGTGCGCAAAGACCCTGCTGGGGTGGATGTGCGCTTCGCGTTTGTCTTTCCGGATGTCTACGAAGTCGGCATGAGCCACACCGGCCTGCAGATAATCTACGATGTGCTCAACCGCCGCGGGGACACCTATTGCGAACGCGTATTCACCCCCTGGCCCGACATGGGCGACCTCCTGCGCGAGCGGGAGCTGGCGCTGTTCAGCCTCGAGACGGAAACACCCCTTCACGAGTTCGACATTGTCGGAATTACCCTGCCCCACGAGCTCTGCTACACCAACGTTGTCGAAACGCTCGAGTTGGGACAGATCCCGGTGCTTGCCTCCGAACGCGGGGAGGACCTCCCGCTGGTAATCGCCGGTGGCAGCGGGGTGTTCAACCCGGAGCCTGTCGCGGACTTCTTCGACGCAATTGTACTCGGCGATGGGGAGGAAGTCGTCGGCAGGATTATCGAGGAGTTCAAGCAGTGGCGCGCTTCGGGCAGCAACAAGAAAGAGCTGCTCGAAAGACTGAGCAGGCTTGAGGGTGTTTACATCCCTTCCTTCTTCAAACCAGTCAGCGAGAAGCACGGGAAGTCCGTGAGCACAACACCGCTCAAGACCGGTTATGAGAAGGTCACCAGGTGCTGGCTGCGCGACCTGGATGATTCTCCCGTCCCGGCAAAACCGCTGATACCCAACACGGAGCTTGTCCACGACCGTCTATCTGTCGAGGTCGCCCGGGGCTGCACCGCGGGCTGCCGGTTCTGCCAGGCCGGGATGACCTGCCGCCCCGTGCGAGAGCGCGGGCCGCAGAAGCTCTACGAGGCGATTTGCGAGTCTCTCGCCGGCAGCGGGTTCGAGGAAATCTCATTCCTGTCCCTCTCGACGGGCGATTACACGAACCTCGACAACCTTATGGATGCGCTTATGCCGCTGTGCCTGCGCGAGAATCTGTCTGTCTCGCTGCCGAGCCTGCGCGTTGGAGCGCTCACGCAGGAGCGCCTCGAAAAGCTCAGCAAGCTGAAGAAGACGGGGCTCACCCTCGCGCCGGAAGCGGGAACCCAGCGGCTGCGCTCGGTGATAAACAAGGCGGGCACCGATGAGCAACTGCTCGAGAGCGCCAGGCTGGCGTTCGCCGCCGGGTGGTCACACCTGAAGCTCTATTTCATGATAGGACTCCCCACTGAAACCCCGGAAGACATCGAGGCCATCATTGCCCTGTGCAGGCGGGTGCGCAGGGAAGGTCTTTCAGTCAGCCGCAGGGTGAATATTACCTGCAGTGTCTCGACGTTTGTCCCGAAGGCGCACACACCGTTCCAGTGGGAGCCCCAGATAAGCCCCGAAGAGGCAAGAGAGAAGATTGAAATACTCAAGCGCGGCCTGCGCAAGGCGCGGGTCCGCCTGAAATGGCATGAGCCGGAGCTGAGCGCGCTCGAGGGCGTACTTGCACGTGGCGACCGCAGGCTGTCCAGCGCTATTCTCGGCGCCCATCAACACGGTGCCCGGTTCGATTCGTGGACTGAGCACTACAACAGCGCCGCCTGGAGCCGGGCTTTCACCGAGGCCGCGGTGGACCCGCCGGAGTACACGGCGGCCCGCGACCCCCAGAAGCCGCTGCCGTGGGACCACCTCAGTGCCGGCGTGGACAGGGATTTCCTGCTGCGCGAGAGGGAAAAGGCCTACCGCGGCGAGCGCACGCCCGACTGCAGACTCGAAGGCTGCGTGCGCTGCGGCCCGTGCGACCTGGACGAGGGCGAGAAGCCTGACGAGTTCCTGCATGAAGTGGAGCCGATTGTCGCCCGCCAGCGCAAGCCCCGGCGCTACCGCAACGTCGTGTACCGGTATCGCCTCACCTACACCAAGACGGGCGCGGCGGCGTTCATGGGACACCTCGAACTCAAGCGGATTCTCGAGCGCGCCTTCAGGAGGGCCCAGCTCCCCATGCGCTACTCGGCCGGGTTCAGCCCGCAGCCCTGCGTTTCATACAGCTCGCCCGTCCCGCTCGGGGTGGAAAGCACCGCCGAGATACTCGACCTGGACCTGGTGGAATCCGTCGAGACAGGGGAGCTTGTCGAGCGCGCCAATGCCTATCTGCCGGAAGGCGTCGTAATCTACAACGCGCGCCTGATAAACCCCAGCTCGCCATCTATCACCGCCTCGGTCTCGAAGATAAAGTGGCGGCTCGACCCCGCCTCCTGCGGGCGCCAGTTCACCCGCGACGAGCTCACGCAGAATATAGCCGACTTCATGGAGGCAACCCAGATTCCTTTCACCAAGGTCCGTAAGCACAAGGTGCGCAACATCAACATGCGCGACTTCGTCGATTCTCTCGAACTGCGCGAGGATGGGAAAGTCGAGCTCACCACAAACGTGCTCAGGGAACTCCAGGTGAGGGCATCCCAGGTGGCGCAGGTGCTGCTCAAGCTCACTCCCCAGGAAACAGGGCGCCTCAGAATCAAGAAGATTCGCAACATCTTCTCAGGGGAGTAGGATACCGCACTTCATGTAGGTATTGACACCGGACGTGCCGGCAAGTATAATTTGCGCACACAACCGGAGGTGCAACCATGGAATTGAGGCAGGAACACGACATGACGCTCAGCTTGAAGGAGCTGGTTGAGGAGATTATCACCAACCTCGACAAGTACAACCTTGACGACTGCCTCGAAGACATCGGGCGCAACCTGAACGCCTTCCTCGGCGCGGAGCTGACCTGCTTCTTCCTCCTGGAGCCGAACTCCGGCGAACTCTCCGTAGCCAAAGTCATCGGGCCTGAGGTCCAGATTGACCAGGGCACGAGAATCCGCGTCGGAGAAGGAATTGTCGGCTGGGTCGCAGACAAGAAAGAAGCTGTGACATTCTGCAATATCCGGGAAGACCCCGACTGCTTCGCCAAAATCGGCGACAGGAAAGGCATCTCCATGCCCGAGGTGGGCGAGAACACCAGGTCTCTGGTGTGCATGCCCCTGATTGCGTTCGAGAAGCTCATCGGCGTCATCGAGATTCAGAACCTCAGCGACCAGGGGTGTACCCCGGAGAGCCTGGCCAAGCTGCAGCCGCTCGTGAACATTGCCGCGCTCGCGATTCCGCGCAGAGTCACCGACGAGAGCTTCGCCAAGCTGGCCGAGATATGTGTGCGCTTCCTCGAGGAGAAAGACCCGTACACGCACGGGCATTCAATCCGGGTCATGCGCTACTCCATGCTCCTGGCGGACAAGATAAACCTGCCGGCGAAGGAGAAAGGGGAACTGCGGATTTGCGGCCTGCTGCACGATATCGGGAAAGTGATTGTCAAGGACTCGCTCCTTCGCAAGAAAGGCAGGCTCACCGTCAGCGAGTATGAGACTGTCAAGATGCACCCCAGAATCGGCTCTAACATAACGGGCAAAATCTCAAAAAGCTTTGCGCGCAAGATACTCTCCCACCACGAACGATACGACGGCAAGGGCTACCCGGAAGGTCTCAAGGGGAAGAACATACCGCTTGTTTCACGGCTGATCGCCGTTGCCGACGCGTTCGATGCCATGACCTCGGCCCGCCCGTACAGGGAGAAATGGCCCGTCGAGAAGGCTGTCGAGGAGATTAAGCGCAACTCGGGTACCCAGTTCGACCCCGTGCTTGTGGAAAACTTCGTCGAGCTTTTCGAACAGGGTCTGCTCGACGTGGTAAAAGTGTAAATCCTGTGCCCTTTGGTCTTAGGAGGTATGACTCACATGCCCCAGAGCGATGCCGCTACGGTTGAAGCCTATATGAAAAAGGATACTCTCACGCGGGAGGATGTCGCGCAGCTCAGAAGACTTGTCTATGGTTCTGAGAAGAACCGCAGCGCTGTCAGGAAAGCGCTGGCGAAACTGGAGGCCGACCCCTCCGCCAGGCGAAGCGCTCCCAAGGCCTACAAGCTCGCCCTTGCCTGCTGGTTCGCGGACCGCGACTTGAGGCGATTGACCTTCTCGGCAAGCATCTCAAGTCGCAGGAGGCCTGCGTGACATACGTGAGCTGGTGCCTTGTCAAGGAGAGGTTCTCTGAAGCCTATGAGGCGGCCAAGAAAGGGCTCAAGCGCCTCGGCGACGACATCGAGCTCAAGCTCCTCGGCGCCCAGGCCGCCGTCAGGTGCGGGAATCTGGAGGATGCCGAGAAAGTCGTCAAACAGGTGGAGAAAGCCCTGAAACCGCTTGACCTGGAAGCTCAACGCGCCAGGGTGCAGGAGACCGAGGCGTCCGAAATCGCCGCTGACCAGGTGGAAGATACCCAGCCCCAGGAGCAGGATACCGGGCTGCCGCGCTACCCGAACCACAGCCGCATGCTCTATCTGCAGGGCCTTATCGAGGAGGCCAAAGGCAACTGGGAAAGCGCCATCGAATTCTTCGACGATGCCATCCTCGCTGACGGAGAGAATATCCTGGCCTACTTCCGCAAGGCATACGACCTCGACCTGCGCGGCATGGACCATGAAGCTCTCGAGACTTACGAGCAGGCCCGCCGCCTGCGCCCCCTCTACACCAACGTGCTCTTCAACCTCGGCGTTCTCTACGAAGACATTGGCAGGAACCGCAAGGCCGCCCAGTGCTACAAAACCATTCTTGAAGACAACCCCAACCACCACAGGGCCAAGCTGTTCCTCTCCGACGCCGACGCTGCCAGAAGCATGGTCTACGACGAGGAGGAAGAAAAGGAACAGGACAAGCTGCTGCAGATCCTCAACACGCCCATAACCGATTTCGAGCTCTCCGTGCGCAGCCGGAACTGCCTGGCCAAGATGAACATAACGACGCTCGGCGACCTGAGCAGAAAGACCGAGACAGAGCTTCTCTCCTACAAAAACTTCGGCGAAACCTCGCTCGCCGAAATCAAGACTCTCCTGAACACCAAAGGGCTCTCCCTCGGCATGGGCACCGAGGACCTCTTCAGAATCGACGATAAAGAACAGGTGACCGAGAATTTCAACGAGAAGGAAGAGAAACCTGATTTGCTCGATACCCCCCTGAACGCCATGAACTTCTCCGTGCGGTGCAAGCGGGCATTCAAGAAGCTCAAGCTCCAGACGCTCGGAGACCTTGCGGCAACAAAGGAAGCCGAATTCCAGGGGCTGCGCAACTTCGGCCAGACCTCGCTTACCGAGCTGAAAGGCAAGCTCGCCGAGTACGGCGTGGCTCTCAGCACAGACTGACCTGCGCGGGCCTCCGGCCCGCAGAGCAGTAGAGCAGGAGAACAGGTGAGCAGTAGAAATAAAATTCCTGCTCGACTGCGGTCTACTGTTCTTCAGCCGCGGCCGCAGCTCATTTTGTTAGAGGCTCTTAATGTACGACCGGCTTACTGGCACTGTAATCGAACGCTCGCTCACTCAGGTGGTGCTCGATGTGGGCGGCGTGGGATTTGCCCTCACCGTGCCTATCTCGACAGCCAACTCCCTGCCCCAGACAGGCGCCGTGACCCTGCTTGCCCACCTGTATGTCCGCGAAGACCAGTTGCGCCTCTTCGGCTTCGCCACCCAGGCCGAGCGCAGGCTCTTCAGAATGCTCATCGGCGTCTCGGGCATCGGCCCATCAATCGCGCTGGCCGTTCTCTCGGGAAGCACGGTCCGTGCTTTCAGAAGCGCCGTCGAGAGCAGTGACTGCGCCTTCCTCTCGCGCATCAAGGGCATCGGCCGCAAGACTGCGGAAAGGATTATCGTAGACCTGCGCGAGCCAATCAAGGCAATCGAGCTCGAGGGCGAGCCCCTGCTGAGCGAGCGCGACCAGATGTCCCTCGACGCCGCGCGTGCCCTGCAATCGCTCGGCTACTCCCGCAGCGCCGCCGAGAAGGCGGTGAGCAACGCTCTCACAGAACTCGCCGATGAGAGCGTCAGTACGGAAAACCTGGTCCGCGCAGCACTGAAATTCGCTTAGTTCTACTTTGTCAACTCCATCCTTCTTCCCCTCCCTTGAGGGGAGGGGATTGAGGGGAGGGTGATAAGAAATTCAAAATGCGAAGTGCAGAGTTCAAAATTGCAGAGCAAAAATCATAATTTTCAGAGTCGAGTCATTTTGCATTTTTATCTTTTATTTTTGATTTCTACCCCCCTCACCCTAACCCTCTCCCCCCAGGGGAGAGGGAAAAGATGACAAAGTAGCGTTAGCTCTCGAGGTGCCATTGGCTACCAGAAAAAACTTCCCCGAATGGCTCAAGCGCAGAATCCCGCCCGGCGGACACGCCAACCGCGTGAGAAAGCTCCTCGCCGACCTCCATCTTACCACCGTCTGCCAGAACGCGCTCTGCCCCAACCTCGGCGAATGCTTCGGCGCACAGACCGCAACCTTCCTCATCATGGGCTCTGTCTGCACCCGCAACTGCCGCTTCTGTGCAATCACCGGCGGCACACCCGAGCCGCTCGACCCGGATGAACCACGCCGAGTCGCAGAGGCTGCCCGCAGGCTCGAATTAAAACACGTCGTAGTCACCTCCGTGACCCGCGACGACCTGCCCGACGGTGGCGCTTCGCACTTCA
>DAOVDS010000075.1 GCA_030669415.1 bacterium | reverse complement strand
AGACCTGCCCCTCTTCTGGGGCAGCCACTACATGTTCGAGAACACGGCGACAATCAAGCTGCCCGAAGGCTTCAAGGTCAAGAGCCTGCCCGGTCAGGCCAGGTCCTTCCAGGGCGCCAAACCATTCATGTGGTACGAGGCTTCCTTCGTGGCGAAGGATGACATCATCGTCTTTAAGGACAGGTTCGAGCGAAACAGCGTCTACGAGCCGACCCGTGGCTACCAGGTGTACATCAAGACAATAAAGGAGAGCGCGCAGCTCGCCAAAAAATGGATTGTCGTAGAAAAAGAAAATTAGCGGAGGCAAAACGTGAAAAAACTGACAACCACCGCAATCGCGGCTGTGCTGCTGTTGTTAACGGCGACGGCACTGGCGGACGTAATCGTCACGCTACACGACGGGAAAGAGATTAGAACCACATCTGTGACCTACGACGGGAAGAATGTAAAGCTTGCCGACGGCACGGGATATCCGCGGGATGCACTGAAGCGCATTGCGCTGATACACAATGAACCGGAACCGGCCAGGACTGCCGCTGAAGCGCCCGAGGACGTGCAGGAGATGCTCAAGACCGCCGAGGATGCGCTCAGGCGCTTCCCCAACGCCAAGAGCATCCTGCTGATTGACCACGGCTTCGAGGAGAAGCGCGCCAACGGCACGCTGCTCTACAGGTACCGCACGGCGCAGAAGATACTCCACCCCGACAAGCTCTACCTGGCCACCCGCGGCCTCTATTACGAAGAGGAAAGGTCGAAGGCACGCATTATCCAGGCCCGCTCGATTGACCCGGACGGCACGGTGCATGACTACGACCCGGCATCGGTAAAGGTGTCGGAACCCTCGCGCGATGCCGTCAGCTTCGGGCGCGGCAAGCGCATGACCTATCAGATACCCGGCGTCAAGCTCGGCTCCATCGTGGATTACACCCACGAGTGGGAGGTGTTCAACCCCTACGACCCGGAGATGTTCTTCCCAACCTGGAACTTCGCCGGGACTGAGCCGTTCGTCCATTCCAGACTGGAAGTGGTCATGCCGCGCGAGCAGAAACTGCACTACGTCACGCGCAACATCCCGCAGGCCGCGAGCAAGCCAAGGACTTTCCCCGGCCGGGGCACAACAACTTATGTGTGGGAAATAACGAACCAGGCCGGCGTAATCGAGGAGCCCAGCATGCCGCCCGTTTCCGACGTTGTCCCGCGGCTCGAGTGCTCCCCCTTCAAGGACTGGTCCTACATAAAGAACTGGGCATCTGAGCGCCTGCTGCCGCGCATGAAGCCGACTGAAAAGCTCAAGAAGCTCGTCGCCGAGCAGACGGAAGGGATTGATGATATCCAGGAGAAGATTGCCGCCCTCTACCACTACGTCCAGCGAAACATCCAGTACAACTCGATAAAGGGCTCAATCGCGAGCGGCATGTGCGGGCACCCGGCGAGCGAGACGTTTGACAAGAAGCGCGGCGACTGCATTGATGTCGCGGTTCTGCTTTCCGCCCTCCTGCGCATTGCAGGCATCCAGGAGGCCTATCCCGTCTGGGTCAGCACGAACAACTCGGCCACGACGCCTACGCAGATACCGACGCTCGGCGGTAACCACGCGATAGTCGAGATACACCTCGAGAAAGAAGTCTTCTACATCGACCCGACCGCGGCGAACTACCGCTACCCCACTTTCCGCTACGATGACCACGGCGTGTGGGCGATAAACCCGATTCTCGCGAAGATAAGCCCCGTACCGGTACCGGACCCCGCCACCTGCATGGTGAGCAGGGAGTTTGGCGTAACTCTCTCGGCGCAGGGCGACGCCGCCGTCACGTACCTTTCCACCCGTACCGGCGCGTGGGAGTCGGGGGCAAGAGGCTACTTCATCCGCGCAAACGAAGAACAGCAAAAAAAGATGATGAACTCGATTGTCAACTCGTACTCGCCCGGCGCGAAGCTCACCTCTTACGAAATCGTCAACGCCAAGGACCTCTCCAAACCGCTCGAATGGCGCATGGTGTTTACGCTGCCCGCCTACACCGTCAAGGCGGGCGACCTGCTGATATTCAAGATTCCGGGCCTGAGCCATTCGTTCCCGGAGGTCGCGCTCGAGAAGAGGAACTACGACATAGACTACAAGTCCTCCGAGGAAAAAAGACACAAGGTGACACTCAACGTGCCGGAAGGCTATCACGTGAAGTACCTTCCGCCGGAGTTGGAGCTTACCTCGGACTACGTCACTTACAGGGCATCCTGCACGCGGGAGGGAGACACAATTACCTTCGAGGATACTTACCGCCAGCTTACCCGGTTCGTGCCTGTGAAGGATTACGCATTACACAGGGCGCTTCTGCAGAAAATCGCCCGCTACTCCAGGGAACACATCTTCTTCGAGCGCAAGTAAAAAGGGAAAGGAAATTGATATCTATGAAAGCTAAGGAACTTGATAAGAAGTTCAATAATGGCAAAGATATCTCCAAGTACCTGGATTTGTCAAATGCCAGAAGGCCCAAGCAGGAACAGAAGAGGGTGAATGTAGATTTTCCTTTGTGGATGGTCCCCCTGCTGGATAAGGAAGCGAAGCGCTTGGGTGTACCCCGGCAGTCCATCATCAAGGTCTGGATAGCAGAACGTCTCAAGAAAGCCTAAAAAGGGGGCGCTCCTGCAACGGTGGCCCGGTGCAGGACTGATTAGGAATACGTTTCCTATGAATTCTCTTTCCTTTTCTCAGCCATGTACATCAGAGCAGCAGCCACGACCGCGCCCGCGAGGCAGACACCAGAAGCTGTTGGATATACGTCCTTGGCTGATGGCCCCATGTCAAACACAAAAAGACCACGGACAAAAGAAACAACGATTGCAGCCCACACAATGATTTTCAGTACCTTCATGTTCTCCTCTCAAATCCACATTCCCAATATCAGCCTTGCCTTTTACCGTCGTAAGCTTCCATACCTTCATGCTATCACAATAATAGACTCCCTGCAAGCGTGAAGTCCCTTGGTAGCCATCCCGCCACGCTGCCCCCTGCCTTAACGTTGCCCAGTTTCATGGTGTAACATCACCATGATGCCACTTCGAGAGGTTTTACAGGATGATTTGAACCATGCCAGATTTTAGCATCATCTTGCGGGTAAGAGCAAATGGTGCCGGAGATGATCCGTGGGCTGAGTGGAGAAGAACCTGCGGGTTGATTTCCCCGGGGGTGGCAGAGCCACTTCTAAAAGAGTCCCTACGGGACAACCCCGGGGCTTCGTAGTTTCCAGTCCCTATTGCCTATTGGCTCATGGCTATTGGCTACTTTTCCAGCCAGGGGATGCAGGTGCAGAGTGCATCGACGCTGTAGCCTGTCGCGATGGTTTTCATGCCTTCATGCCATCTTTCCTCAGCGAGATTAATCCATGAGCCATCGTCCACCTGTTTCCCAAGCAGTTTCCTGCAGAGCTCCGCAGCCCAGTTGTGCTTGGCGCCGCTTACATCCTCGAACTCTTTCTCGCCCCAGGCATCCATGGCTCTTGCGAAGGCATTGTAGAAGTAGTACAAACCCTGCTGCTCCATCTCCTTCTTCTCATTCTCGCGGTAGCCCATGCCCGTGTTCTTGTCGAGGGTGTAGTTGTTCTTCATCCAGCTCAGCGCCGCGAGCACACGCTGGTCATCCTTGGGCAGGTTCGCATACAGGAGCGACTTGAACCCGGCGTAAGTCATGGATGCGTAGGACGGGAAGTACTGTTTCCCGTTCTCATCCACGAGGCCCTTCTTGTCTTTCGAGCCGCGGGTCATCCTGGGCCCGTAGGTGAAGCCGCCGTCATCGAGAATTTTCCAGCCCTTGGCTTCGTTGGTCTCGGAGTTGTTCTGCGAGCGCCCCACGTACACCACGGCCCGCTTGAACACTTCGTGGTCTTTGGAAACTCCCGTACCGCGCAGCGCCATGAGCGCGTAGTGGGTGGTTGACATGTTGGCCTGCTTTCCCTCGCCCTTGGCACCCTGGCCGTAGGTCCAGCCGCCGTAGTTGAGGTCTTCAGCCTTCACCTCCGAGTAGTACTGGGCTTTTATGAGGTACTCCTGGCCCTGCTTCACAAACTCCGCGTATTTCTTGGCATCCGCATTATGAAGCGCCATTATCGCAATCGCGGTAGTGTAAGTGGGCATGCCTTCCGCGCCCTGGAACGAGCCATCCTTCATCTGCTTGCTGAGAATGTACTTGCAGGCTTTGGCGATTTTCTCCTCGTATTTGGCGCGAATCTCCTTGGGCGCCCGCGATGCGCCGCTTACTGCCAGGCCGGTCGCACCCAGGGCCGCCTGCTCGGCACCGGGCTGGTCGTTGACTATCGAGCCATCCTCTTTCTGGTTTGTGAACAGGAACTCCAGGCCCTTCTCGAGCGACTTGCCAACTGCCTCAGTCAGCTCCTTCTGGCCCTCGACCAGCTGCGGCGGCTGCGGCGGCTGCGGCACAGACGCGGGCTGCGGGGGCTTCGCATCCCAGCAGCCGACAGTCAGAAACGCAACCACTCCCAGCAACACTATGAGCTTTTTCATGCTGCACCTCCCTTTCCTTGCATTTCCCCGGGGTGGCGGAGCCACTTCTGAAAGAGTCCCTGCGGGACAAACCCGGGGCTTGAATCTCATTGCTTCATATTCTGGTTGGAGCGGGCGAAATACGCTCTTACAATACCCCTGAACCTCTCAGGAACTTTCTCTCTTTTCATGGCTTCCTCAAGTGCCGTCCCCTCGCCCACTGCAACCCTCGAGCCATTACCGGGCCCCGGAGGCATCCCGGGTGCACCTTCCCGGTGTGTGCCGGTTGGGGTCCCGCTTTTCGATGCACCAACCTTGTCGGCTGTCTTCTGGAGTGTTCTGTGCGCCATCTCAAGCTGCCCCGTGTCCGGCAGCTTCTCCACCTCACGCATAAGTTCTTCCACTGCGCGGGCAAAGGCTTTCCTGTCACGTTCATTGAGCGCCTTGATGGCGTCCTCGATGCTCTCACGCAGCCTGGAGTCTTTCTGAAGCCTGTCGGCTATGTCCTTGAGCAGCGCGGCAGCCTCCTGCGGGTGGTTCTCGGCGACCACGGCCGCCTCTTTGGCAACCGCCTGGGCCGATGCGCCCGAGGAAACCATTTCCGCCAGTTTTTTCAGGACATCAGAGCCGGCAAATGCCTCCATGGCCGCATCCCGCTGCCTCGCATCCGCAAGTGAGGCCCTCACAGCCTGCAGTGCTCTCGCGGTGGACTCGGTCTTCCCTTTCCCGAGGTCTTCGCCCGCCTTCCTGAACTGTCTGACGAGATTCCCCGGCGCGCCGCTTTCCTCGAGTAAATCGGCTGTGGTGTTCACGCGCACCGCTTCTTTCAACGCGATTTGCAGTATGCGCGGGAGCGCACTTTCGGCCGTGCCAAATCCCCCCGGCGCAAGCGCAAGCGCCGCCGTCACAATCGCGAACCCAAGGGTCAGAGGCAGCGTATGAGGCGCGTGGAACGCAAGCGAGACTTCCGGCGAGACTTCCCGTGCCGCAACCTGTGCGTCCGCAACGAGTGCGTTAACAACCTCACCCGAGCCACCTTTTTGCGACACTTCCACAACGGTCGAGAGCCGTTCCTTGAGCCCTTCCGCCAGGTCGAGCTGCGCGGCCGCGGCGAAGGCGCCCACTCTCAAGCGCCGCGCCAGCAGGCCCGCTCCCGCCAGGCCGGCAGCCGCCGCGCCCGCGAGAATCGCTGCAAAGTGAGGCAGGTACACGAAGCGGCTCACCACGGCAAACGACAGGCAGCCCGCGCTCACCGGCAGGCAGTACACAAGCCACACGCGCCACTGGCGGTGCCGCTGCACCCTCCGGCGCGCATCCTCAATGCTGCCTGCAAGTGTTCCGGGTATTTCCATGTTTCGCTACCATCGACTCTTGCTGTTTATAGGCTGCGGTTCGGGGTGTTTCTTATTATACTCCTCGTCGGGCGTTATGATTACGCGCAGCTTCGTCCCCTTGGGCGGCACAACTCCTTCATAGACGGCATACATGGTATCGTCGCCGGCTTCCTTGAGGGGATTATCAATGATGGATACCGGCCAGTGCCAGGTTGAGATTATGTCTTCGGTTTGTCCGGCTATGAAAACCATCTCGCCTTCGCGCGTCTCCCCGAAACGCGACCCGACATATACCCAGCCTTCGTAAGGCATGTGGGCTCGCAGGCCAAAGTGGTATATGAAATCCTCGAGGCGTCTTCGCTGTGATTTCCCATCCTTGTCCTTGTACTGGACCTCCATAATCACGCGGTCGCCCTCGATATCCACCATGTCACCCTTGCCCCGGGCGGGGTAGGTCTGCTTGAGCCCCAGAAGCGCCAGCGCCTGCCAGAGGTCGTATGGGTTTATGTAGGTCAGGAGCACTGATTCGTGGAGCCTTCCGCGGGGGCCTGCCATAAGCACTTCCGGCAGGTAACCGCCCGTCTTGTCAATGAGGACCTGGGCGTCGAACTCTACGCGCTTCTGGTGCGGGTAAACGACCAGCGGCGCGGTGTTGGGAATCCCTTCCTCGTTGGGGTCCATGGGCCTGGGCCTGTCGGTGGGCGTCTCCAGGGTTATCTTTTCCGGCAGCTTTCCATCTTTCTCATACTTCGCCCGCAGCTTCGCAACCGCCTCGTCCGCGCGCTTCTGGCGGTCCTTGAGTTCCTCTATCTCCTGCCTGATTCTCTTCTGCCGCTCCTCCTCCCGCATTTTATCAAACACATTTCTTTCCTGTTCCTCGTCGAGTGGAGGAGGAGGCGGCGGCAGGTCAGGCAGAATTATCGTCCGCGCTATGTGGGTCCCGCCGGCACCTTCGTCTTTGAGCAGCATTATCGCGAACGTCGATATGGCGAATACAAGCGCAAGCGATATGAGCACCAGCTTCAACACTTCCGTGTTCCCGCTTCGACTGTTCATCGCCGCTCCCTTCTTACAGGATTTGAGGCTGCAAATTTGATACCAACAAACGCTGTTTCGGGTTCCGGGTTTTCATTACCCGTAACTCGAAACCCGCAACCGTCTTAGTCTGTGTCTGTGCGTCTCTGTGGCTGAAATCTACTTCTCCGCGTTAAAACACCTGCGCTGCACACAATCTGCACAGCGAGTGTACACAAAATGTACACCTCAAACGCTGGCCTGGAGCACCTGGATAACCACACAAAACAGTAGAATCCCGCCCACTATCATGGCAAACAGCTTCAGCGAAGTGAGCAGAATTTTCCTGGGCTCGTCGTACTTTATGGCCAGCGACACCACCGCGGTTATGAAAGCTATCAGCAGGAAGAACACTATGTTAAGCAGCATTCGCACGCCCCCGGACTGCCCGCTCGTAGGCGTCGCAGGCCACAATGAAGTTAAGTAGCCCCGCAACCATCGTATATAATAACCCGATTGAGTGCAGCGGGTCAATCACGCGCCCGCCTTCGCTCACCTCGCCGCCGGTCAGCGCCAGCGTCAACAGCGTGGGCCCGCCCGTCCCCATCTGCGCGAAAAAGGCGTACTTGTGCTCAGCTATCGAGATCGCCTCGAAGTCCGCAAGCACAATGCCGATTATGAACGCCGCCAGTATCGAGCACAGCAGTATCAGCGCCTTCGGGCGATAGCCAAGGTAGTAGTGCCCCAGCCCCGGCAGCACCCACGCCAGGATTGCCGCCACCTCCGGAATCCTGCGCGGCTTCGGTGCACCCTTCCCGTCCAAAGGCCCCTGCGGCCATTTCTCTTCTGAAGGCATCACTTCGAGTCCCCGCTGCTCGCTTCACCACCCGCGCCGGTGTCGTCCCGCTTCTTGCGCCACCGGTCTATCTCTTCCGACAACGTCGAGGAAATCCCCTCGCCGAGGTAGGCATCGCGCACCACCTTGTTGGCCATCAGCTCCTGCGGCGTGCCGCTTGCGAGTATCCTCCCCGCTTCGAGAATGTACGCCCTGTCCGTAATCGAGAGGGTGTCACGCACGTTATGGTCAGTTATCAGGATGCTTATGTCGCGCTTGACAAGCCCGACCACCAGGTCCTTGACATCGCCTACGGCAATCGGGTCAATCCCGGTGAAGGGCTCGTCCAGAAGCAGTACCTTCGGCGTGGTGACCAGCGCCCGGGCGATTTCCAGCCGCCGTCTCTCGCCACCCGACAGGTTCGCGCTGAGGCGCCCCGCCAGTTTCTCTATCCCAAGCTCCTCAAGCAGTTGGCGCGCACGCTCACGGCGGGCCTTCCTGTCGCTCTCCACAACCTGCAGAATCGCCATCAGGTTATTCTCGACCGTAAGCCCGCGGAACACCGACGAGTCCTGCGGCAGGTAACCAATCCCGAGCCGCGCCCGCTTGTACATCGGGTACTTCGTCACATCCACGCCATCGAGTGTCACCTTGCCGCCATCGTGCGCTATCACGCCCACTGTCATGCGAAAAGTCGTTGTCTTGCCCGCCCCATTCTTACCGAGAAGGCCGACAATCTCACCCTTGCCAACCTCGAAAGACACCCTGTCCACAGCAAGCTTCTTGCCGTATCTCTTTGTCAGCTTTTCACCTGCTAACATGCTCACCTTCCACTTTGTGCGCATGTGGATAACTTGTGGATAACTCGAATTCTTCGCAAACGGTGTGCCGGAAACACTAACTCCTTATCCCGTCCATAGATATGCAGACAGCTCCGGCGGGAAAGATGCGGGCTCTGCTGTAAGTTCCCGGAAAGGCAAGACTTGCGTTGTTGAAAGCAAAATGTTGAAAAGTCTTTCCCCACCAGGCTCTGCAATCTCCCAGACCTCGGGTCAACAGCCTGACAGCCCGACGCAACCCGGGTTTTCAACCGCAGCTCTTTGTGGAAAACTGCTCTCAGGGATACACCTGTGCCACAGGTCGCGCAGTTAGGACTGGGGCTCCTGCTTGACCGGGCGCTTGCGCTTCACAGGCTTGGTTACCTTCCCGGACCGCAGGCACTGGGTGCAGACTTTCATCCGCTTGACGCTGCTGCCGACCTGCACGCGCATCTTTTGTATGTTCGGCCTGAAAGTCCGCTTGGTGACGCCGGTGGTCTTCTTACCCACGCCGCCCTTGTACTTCGCAAGACCCCTGCGCGCAACCTTGTTTCCCACAGAGACGCTTTTGCCGCAAATGTCACACTTTCTGGACATCTTCACAAACCCCGACAAGCTGTCATTCAAAACGTGTATCCTACCTGCCCGCCCGCCGAATTCAACTACTTTTTCGCGCCTGAGGCCAAATTGTCCCCGCATAGAGCCGCAGCATTCATAACCAGACACGGCAAATTCCAGCCTTCTCTCAGCGAAAACGGTTGTTTACAACGGCACCTCGTTTGCATATACTTATCCGTGACGTGCGTAGTTTGCGTCAGGGTTGACCTACACAACATGGGAAAACGGTACTTGCAGGTTATGGGTCAGCATGAGCGATTCTGAAAAGCCTCCTCTGCGGTTAACCGGCTACCGCGAAATCCTCGGCACCCTGGGAATGGAGTACTCCAGGAAGAACTGTCGTCTCATAAGACGGTTGAACCAGGAGTCCGACGGACCCATTGCCCTCCCTGAAAAAGGCGGACGGCCCAAAGTCGACAGGGAGATGCTGCTCGAGTGGTTCGTGGACAACCGCCTCAAATCAAACGGCGAAGACTTCCCCGAATCCACCGGCCTTCCCTTCGGCCGCAGAAACAGAGCCCGGTGGAAGCGCACATCCACCCGCGTAGTCCCGCCGCCTGCACTGCTTGACTTCCTCACGGGAATGCCCAACAGGCGCTTCCTTGAAGGAACCCTCAATGCCTACCTCGCCGAGCTCCAGCGCGACGGGCGGCCATTCGGCATCCTCTTCGCTGATGTTGACAAGCTCCAGGAAGTCAACGACCTGCTTGGCTATTCCGCAGGCGACAGGGTACTCAAGGCCGTTGGTGCAACGCTCCAGAAAAACACGCGCCCCTACGATATTGTCGGCAGGGCTGCCGGTGAGGAGTTCCTGGCCATCGTTGCCAACGTGACTGACCAGACCCTGCTTGCCATTGCACAGAAACTCTGCGAAGCGGTCGAGCGCCTTGAAATCAGGTTGCCCTACGAGGTCGCCCGCGTCACCGTCTCCATAGGAGGGGCTCTGGCCAGACCCGAGGACACGAAAGAAACGCTGCTTAAGAGAGCCTACCGGTCAATGCTGCAGAGCAAGATGCTCGGCCGCAACCAGGTCGCAATCGCAACCGACTGACCATCCCCCGGGCAAACAAATCAAAACCACAGATTGCACAGATTCACACAGATAATTCCCCACCATTCACTGGTGGGGAAAACCAAAGCCGCGGGCTTCAGCCCGCGGATGTTTAGCGGGCGGGCTTGCCCGCCGTGTAATAAATGCGGATGTTTACCCGCACCGCCCGCGGCCCGGAATTGCATGTAACCTATTCTGAAGATATTGCATGAGCATGTAATATCTCCGATGTGGTCATAAATCAACCCGCCAAGCGAATCCCACGCCACCTGGGGCCATCTGGATTATATTGCAGAATTCTGCAATGTTGCTAAATTCTGCAATATAAACCAAAATCGTAGATGGAGTGCAGCCCTTTGATTTAGCGGCCTCTCGGGTGATATTGCAAAATTCTGCAATATAATCGTTAGCGTCCTGCCAAATCAAAATGCAAAAATCAAAATGTTCCCGATGTTTGCCTTCACGCCTCTGCCTGTTTCTCCCTGTCTACTGGCTACTGGTTACTGTCTACTTCTTCTTGCCCAACCCGAGTGTCCGTGTTATACTTCCATAGTGTTTTTCTCCTTGAAGGAAAAGGGGCCTTTGTGTACCACACCTTAATACGAATTGTGTCCCCTCAGCCGACATAGCGCCGAAACAAGGAGCGGATGCCAAATGCAAATTCAAGAAGAATCATTCAAGCCTCAGAAGCTGCAGTTCATTTTACCACTTATCGGGTTTTTGTTTTTCTTTGTCCTTGGATGGGTGGTAATACTAAGCAACGTTTCAATTGCAATCTTTCTCTTTCTTATGTCCGGACCGCTGTTTTTTGCAACAGTCGTCATCGGGAGTAGGCGCCTAATAATCGGACCGCATGGAATCGCACAGCAATCCCTTCTTGGCAGAAAAGAGATGAAATGGTCAAATGTAACAGACGCGCAGTTCAGGGTGAAAGCCACAAGCCCGGTGATGAGCGGTGCACTTGGGGGTGCCCTCTTGGCCGCCGCTCTGGCCAAATCTCGTGAGCACTACATTACCTTGATTTCTTCTCATAACGGAATGATAATTGAGCTTAATCCCGGCTTCCCTCACGTTGAGGAGATATCCAAGTTTGTGCTTAACGAAGTTCCACCAAGAAAAGTCAACCAAATCATCATACAAACTCACCAGGGTCAAGAAGCAGCCTATGGGCGACTGCGAATAAGCGCCACCGGTCTGCGTATTGGCAGAAAAGAGATACTCTGGAAAGAGCTTGAATCATACGAAGTGACAGACAATCCAATCGGTTTCACCATGACCTTCCACACAAACAAGTTCCCTAAACCCCTTACCTTTATTTACGACGACCACGTTGCCAGAGAAGTAATCCGCCTTCTTATTGATAAAAAAACAAGAAAGCGCAGAGAGAGTTCCTGATTTCACTGCAAAAAATCCTGATAACTTCTATCAGTCAGATTTGCGCATAGAATGGTCTTGACAGAAGACAATGCAACTCCGGGACAATTACTGTCAGCACTCAGGATGGAAGAAGCGCGAACATGAGCTTTCATTTTTCGCGCACGGATGGGGAGAATACCGTTACCGTCAACCTGAAGTGAGAGCGCAAAGTGTAGTTACAGGTCGAAGTCGAAGTCGCCCGCGCGTGTGCCTTTGACAATTCCCTTGAGCTCCATCTTGAGCTCGTCGGGGTTGTCGGCCGCCTGGAGCGCGTCGGCAAGGGTGATGAAGTCCTTCTCGTATATTTCCTTGAGCGACTGGTTGAAGGTCTGGCAGCCGAAGTACCCGCCTTCCTTTATGGCCTTGTAGAGCTCGGTGGTCCTGCCTTCAAGCAGCATGTCGCGAATGGTCGGCGTGGCCATCATGATCTCGGTCGCAGGCACACGGCCGGAGCCATCCTTGCGCGCAAGCAGGCGCTGCGAAACAACGCCCTCGAGCACCATGGAGAGCTGCAGACGGATAAGCTGGTGCTGGTGCGGCGGGAAGAAGTTTATGATTCGCTCGACAGTCTGGATGGCATCAACCGTGTGCAGTGTGGAGAAGACCAGGTGCCCGGTCTCCGCGGCGGAGAGGGCGGCTTCCATGGTTTCCTGGTCGCGCATTTCGCCGATGAGAATCACGTCAGGCGCCTGGCGTACGACGTGCCGAAGCGCGATGTGGAAGGAATCGGTATCTTCGCCGACCTCGCGCTGGTTGATAATGGACTTCTTGTCCTTGTGCAGGAACTCGATGGGGTCCTCGATTGTGACGATGTGGCGGTTGAAGTGCTCGTTTATGTAGTTGATAATCGCCGCGAGCGTGGTGGACTTGCCAGACCCGGTTATGCCGGTGACAAGCACCAGGCCGCGGGGAGTCCTGGCGAGCTTGGCGAGCGGCTCGACAGGCATGTTGAGCTCGGCGAAGTTGAGGATTTGCGCCTCGATATGTCGGAACGCGAAGCCGACGTATCCGCGCTGGTAGAATATGTTGACGCGGAACCGCCCGATGCCGGTCATGTCGAACGCGGTATCTATCTCCTTCTTGTTGAAAAAGCCCTCGCGCTTGGTGTCTTCGATATTTTCGTAGATAGTCTTGGCCCGCTCCAGAGATACAGGCTCGTCGTCGATGAATGCTATCTCGCCGTTTATGCGAAGGGTCGGCGGGCTGCCAACCTTGATAAGCAGGTCGGAGGCCTTCTCAATCACCATCTTGCGAAGAAGCTCTTGAAGTTCCATTGCCATTGTCTCAACTCCAAAAAGGACATGCAGTTCTCTGTCGAATGTGAATTATACGCCCTGAAACGCCCAAGTCAAGCAGGCTGGTCAGAAATCTGGTGAATGCAGATGCGATAAAACCTGGGTAAAACCTGGGGACACAATACAGGTTTTTGCGTCAAGAAAGGAAAAGCAACCGGGAGAACCGAAGGATCCGTTGAAGATGCCTAAGAAACCGGATGAGCCTCATTTGCCCAAGACTGATGAACCGAAAGTTCCTGGGCCGAAGCTCCCGGAGATTCCAGATCCGACTCCGACAGTGCCGAAACCGGATATTCCGAGACCGAAACCTCCGTTACCAGGAGGACGTGACAGGTAGGAGGCACCAAGTGCCAGGTTTCTTCAAAGAAAGACAGAAAGTAATTCTGGTAAGTGCCATTCTCATTACTGTAGTAGTGTGCGCAGTAGTGCTTATCGTGCGTGAGAAAGGTGAGCCGCCTTCAGAGACGAATCGACTACAGGATACTACTGTCAATCCAGCGGGAACAGGAGCCGCGAAGAAGCCGGAGCCTTTGAAGAAGAAAAGGGTTGTGTTGACCTTGCGGATTGAACCTGCCAAGAAAACATACAAGCTCGGTGAGCCAATCATTTTAAGAGCTACATTGCAGAAAAACGGTGACCCGGTGAGCCTGCTTGAGATGCGTGAACTGGTCAACATCCGTGCGACCGGCACATTGGAACCGAAAGATGGCTCTGGCATGAAGCAGCTTTCTCCACCGGTTGGGGCCTTTGTGCTGCCAAAGGGCAGGAAGCCCAACGAGCGCAAGGAACCTACCACAGAGCAAAGAGAAGAATACGCGAAGCTGTACCCCAGTTTACTGAAGCCAAGCGATTCGCCAAGTGAGCCGTTTCCACAGAGGAAGCATTTCTATGACATGCCGAAGGGAGTTTTTTCGTTGAAGAAGGAGATTCACCTTGAGAAGCTCCTGATGATAACCCAGGCAGGTAAGATCACGTTCCGGCTTGGCTACGACAACTCTGTCGATTTCTACCTTGAAGGGCGACAGAGAGTCGGAATTGATGCTTGAAAAGGAAGCGTCTTGTCAAACATAGTGACACTGGAAGTAGAGTAGGTATTTCCCTGCGCGCCCGCGGACCAGGCTGAATCATAAGCCGGTTCTTAGGAATTCCCTGACACTTGAGGCAATCGCTCTACTGTATTTGTATTCACAAGCCCGAAAGGCAAATGTCCATCAATATGTCTGCCTGCAGTTCACCGGACGGACAGGTCAATTGCGAGAAATCAGGTAGCCATGTCGGGCCAGTACTACCAGCTTTTTTAATTCTCTGCTAATGTACTTGTATCGTTCGGCCTTGAGATTACTAAGCCCCTCAGAATGAGCTTCATTCTGCAGTTTCCAAGCCTCTTCCATAGCCTTAGTCTCCCCTACCATATAGAAGTACTGAAGGACAAGCGTACCAAGGACGAAAGAAGTGCTCTCTTTTTTAAGCATCGAATAAACATGCTCTTCGCATTCTTTATCTCCAATACACGCCAAGATACCAGCCGCATATGATCGAATGGACCAGTCAGGTGAGTTCAGTTTGGAAATCAAGAAATCCTTTGAAATCGAAAGTGGAAAATGCTCTAAAGCTGGGAGGATAATGTTATGAGATCCTAAAGCCCACACTTCCTTGGTAAGAAACCGAAATGAGTCCGGCGTGCCAATTTTCGCAGCAGCCCAGACAAGTACGGCTTTTTCCTCGAAGCTGCACTTTTTGTCAGTGCAAATCTTGTTTTTTGCAGTATTTAGTACTACTTGTTCTCCTTTAGATGCCAACTTTGATGAATTCAGGGCGATGTTTAGGTAATCCTTTGCACATTTGTCCATGTCATCTTCTCTTAATGATTCAAGCCAGCTCACATAGTCTACAGGTAAAATTTTAAATACAGCTCGTGCTATTCCCCTTTTTTCGTCTAGATTTGCCACCTTGAATCTATATAGAAGATACTCATTTCGCAATCGCGTAGATATACGAGTCTTACTAACTACGACTGGATTGTAGATCTCACAATCGGGTAGGCGAACCGATTCTATCTTGCCCCACTCTTCGAGTACATGAAAGCAGGCATTTTTTTTATGATAATCCTTGGTTGTCGAGTAGACATAATATGGTCTCCTTCGTTAGGTATACTTTGTGTTCCCTGTTACTCTTCCCTTTCGGTCTCAAGAGTGTCACAAGATTCAACCATGTAAGGAGACTTCAATGCCCCTCACAGAACCGTACGTGCGGA
>DAOVDS010000168.1 GCA_030669415.1 bacterium | reverse complement strand
AAGGCGAACTGCCCGACGCCGGCGATTCCATTGTCAATCAGGTAGCGGCCCAACTGGATTCTGCGGTACTGCGAAAGCGGCGGCTGCGGCTCTTCCTGCATGGCCGAGCCAGGCTCCGCAAGGAACGAGAAGAGGTGCGTGGAAGCGCCGTAGTCTCGCACCCGCTGCATGGTCGAGAGCATCTCCCTTTCGGTCTCTCCGAGGCCGGTTACCAGATGCACACCCACATTCTGGGGGCCAAACACTTCCACCGACTCGCGAACGCGCTGCCAGTAGGCCTCCCACTTGTGGGGGCCTTTGACGCCCCTGCCGCGCAGCTTCTCGAAAAGCTCCGTGGTCGCCGCGTCTATGGCGATTCCAATCATGTCTGCGCCAGCATCTTTGAACGCCTGTATCTCCGTCCGGGTGATAATCGTGGGGCTTGCAAGCACCGAGACAGGCACGGGGGTATGGCGCCTGAGCTCGCCGGTTATCTCGATGGTGTCGCCTACGGAGCGCTTGTTCGTTATCATCGATATGCAGGTTCTCTTTATCCTGTCTGCCCGCTCGTCGATCCTCTGGATAATCTCGGCGGTGGGGTGCATGGGCCAGTCAACATGTATGAAGGACTTCTTCTCATACTTCCCTTCACGCTTGCGGGCAAGGCCGCAGTATGCACAGTTCGCGTAACAGCCTTCGGTATAAGTCAGAAGCAGGTTTATGCACCAGGACTTCGCGTTGCGCAGAAAGCGGCCGGTCTTGTAGTCGAGCCACATGGCGGTAGAAAGCGACATTCGCATGTATTGCGGGCTTTCCTTCACTTCAGCAAGCACTCCGGGCTCTTCCATGGCGTCTATTCGAACTCCTCCGGTTGAACAAGAATCCTTCTCACTATTCCGAGATACGTTTTCGACCCTTCGTGCTTCGGGTTGAGCCACAGGGAGTGCTCGAACGCTTTCTTGGCGCCCTCGAAGAAGCACCTGTTGTAGAGTCTCATGCCTTTCTCGAATTCGAGCTGGGCGGCGCGCTTGCGTGAAGCAGCCCCGTAGCAGCCTGAAACAAGGAGTGTCAGAATAAGCACTACTGCAAGAGCTCTCACCGTTTCTTACCCCTTGGCTTGCGCTTGCCGGATGCCCTGCGCTTTGCGCTTCCGGCTGTCCCCGATTTCCTGGCAGGCGTCTTCTTCCGCGGCGCAGGCTTTGCCCTTTTGGCTGCGGGTTTCGCCTTTTTGGGCCTGGCCTTTTTCATGGGGGCCTTCGCCTTCTTCGGCCGGGCTTTCTTCGCCGCAGTCTTCGCTTTTTTTGGTTTGGCTTTTTTCGCCAGTTTTTTCTTCGCGGCCGGTTTTGCCTTTTTCGCAGGCCTGGCCTTCCTAACTGCCTTGGGTTTCTTCTTCGCGGGCCTGGCCTTCCTGGCGGCAGCCTTCGCCTTCTTCGGTTTGGCTTTCTTCGCCGCTTTCTTGGCGCCTGTCTGCACCACGGGCTCGGCATCCGCCTCCGGCTGTGGAGGCGGCGCAATATACGCGGCCCGCATAGCTTCCGCTTCGCGCAGCTTCCTCTTCTCCTCTTCTTTTCGTGCCTTTTCAGCTTCCTTGTAAGCCTTTTCGCGGGCAACCCGCGCGCGCTTGGCTGCGCTTAGCGCGAGCTTTACTATCGTGTCTCTGTTAACCTTGAATATGGTGCCTGCGCCCATGACACCCCGGAGCCTCTTCAGGATTCCCGTTTTGGTCGCGGCGCAGTATCGAAGCGCGGACTCTATCTCGTTGATTTCGGCGCTGGTGGACAGGAAGTCGCCCGAAAGGTACGCCGCCTCAATCACCTCGCCTGAAAGGGTCACGCCAAGCTCGACAAGCCCGCCCGGAGTCTTGGCCGAGGCGAAGCCCATACCCACCCTCGGGTGGCGGCGGGAGAAAATCCACTCCTGATTCGTATACCGGTGCCGGAGCAGCATGTCGAGCTGGTCAAGCTCCCACTGGTTCAGCGTGTCGATGCGAAATGTAACATCGAAGCGCTGCTCGAAAGCCTTGCGCACGATAGACTGGAAGGAGGGCAGGTCAACTCTCCGGCGCTTTTCGGCGCGCACGGTCGTCATGCGCTTGGTGAAACAGGAGATGTGCTTGTCTGCAAGCTTCTTTATCGGGAGCTTGAACACCTTGAGCATCAGTCTGAAGTCGAAGTTCAGGAGGAGGCTTGTGTGAAAGAAGGCGACATCCCTTTCCTCGAGCGAGGCCGAGAGGCCCGCGATCTTCTTCCTGTTGATTTCGATGTCGTTCTTGGGCCGGAAACGCGCCTTGATGCCGAGCGTGCCCAGGGCGTCGCAGAGAACGCCGCCCAGGTTCTTGAATATGTCGTTTATTGAAGGGCCCACCCCTGGGTAGTCCTTCGGTATGGAAAAGCCCAGGGCAAGCTGAGTCGGCCCCATCAGGACTGTGCCACCGCCGGTGTGCCTGCGGTTTATCTCCAGACCCTGCGCGCGGCACGCTTCGACATCTATCGCCTCTTCGGCAGACTGGTAGCGCCCGAGCACAACGCACGGCAGGAAGTTGTACAGGTGCAATATGGGCGGTGAGTCGTTCCTCGCCACGCTCAGGGCGGTCACTTCATCCACTGCGAGCCCGTATGCGGCACTCAGGTCCTTCTGCAGTATCAGTCGCCAGTTGTGGCTCAAGCTGCTCTCCTGTTCTTATGCTATCTCGGGGCGAATGCCAGGACGAAATCTCTTGCCACGGACCGCAGGGCGACTTCAAGGCAGTGGATGTCCTGGGCCATGGTCTTTCTGCGCAGCCACGCATACTCAGCGAAATACTGGCTGCCCGAGGTCTGGCCGAAATCATCGCGCTGATAGAGTACTGTACCGTCGCTGCTCAGGGCAAGCAGGTCTGCGGCGTGGATTCGCGCCGAGCGGGTAAACATGCTCGAGAACGTCGAGTAGCTGAACTCGAACAGTATCAGCCCGTCAGCCGCCAGCGAGCGGCAGAGCCCGCGGTAGTCATACTCGTCTGTGGGCCTTAGCTTGCGGTAACCCGCGGGACAGGTCGAGCGCAGGCGCGAGCGGGGGTCCGGTTCTATCTTCATCGACCTGTAGAAAGAGTCTTCCTTCACCTTAACGGGCAGGACGAGTTCGAAACAGGGGCTTGTGCCCAGCTCATCGGCGAAGCAGGCAAACATGCTCTCAGGCACAAGCTGGTAGCGCGTCCCGGGAGAAAACACAGTGAAGAGGTCCATATCGGGGCCGAAGTCGTAGCGCACCAGGAAGCCGACTACGGCGAGCCTCCTCACCTGGCGCCGCGCCGCCGCATCCCCCTCGGGGCGCCCGGGCAGGGGCGGAGGCAGCGTCGAGCAGCCTGCGCCGAGCACAAGCAGTACCAGGACAGCCGCAGGAGAAAGTGAATGTCTTTTGCCGCAAGTTCTCACGGGTCTTCTTATATCAGATTCCGCCTCGCCGTGCAACCCAAAAGCGCAGGCCTACCCGGTCAGGGCGAACCGCGCAATCCACCACAGCGCGGCAAGCCCGTCCCATGCGCCTATCTTCTTGCCGGCATGGTAGCTGCGGCCGCGGTAGGAGATTGGCAGCTCGATTATCCTCGCGCGCTTGCGGGCCAGCTTGGCAGTTATCTCAACTTCAAAACCGAAGCCGGTTGACCTGATTTCAATGCCGCTCAGCAGGTCGCACCTGATTACCTTGTAGCAGGTTTCCATGTCGCTCAGATGCAGGCCGGTCGCAAGATTCGAGGCAAGCGTCAGGAACCTGTTGACCAGGCGGTGCAGTTTCGCGAGGAGGCCCGAGCCGGGATTCCCGCCGCGCATGAAGCGCGAGCCGTAAACCACGTCGGCCCGCCCGCTCAGGATGGGCGCAACGAGCCGCGGGAACTCGCCGGGGTCGTATTCGAGGTCCGCATCCTGGATGACCACAATCCTACCCCGCGCCGCGGCGAGGCCGTCGCGCACCGAGGCGGTCTTGCCCATGTTGCGCTCGTGGCAGAGCAGTCTCACGCATGCCTGCGGGTTCCTGTCGGCGAACTGCCGAATCCTCTCGAGTGTGCGGTCGCTGGAGCAGTCGTCAACGATGACTATTTCCTTCTCAAGCTCGACCTGCGCCACGCGCTGCAGAATCTCGCCGACGACCGACTCCTCATTGTAGGCAGGCACGACGACTGACAGAAGCGGGCGGGTGTGTCCGCCCTGCCCGGGCGTCGGCTCTGGAATGCGGGCGTGTTGTGTCCTCAACGGGGTTCCCTGAAAAAATAAAAGTCCCGGCGATGACCTACTCTCCCACCTGACTGGCAGTACCATCGGCACGGAGGGCTTAACTTCCGTGTTCGGAATGGGAACGGGTGTTTCCCCTCCGTTATGGTCACCGGAACTTTTTTTCAACCGTACGGCGCATCATAGTGGCGCACCCGGCGCTTGTCAAGCGATAATCTGCGAAAATCTCTTCCCGAGCCTGCCGCCCTCGAGCAGGGCTATGATTCTCTGAGCCGCCCCGGCTGCGTCCAGTGCGCTCGTGTCCACTTCCACGTGGGCGGCATCGAGGTACGCCGCGCGCCTGTGCGCCAGCAGCTCTTTGACTTCGTTCAGGGGGCTGCTGCGGGTAAGCGCCGGCCTGGCTGCCCCCGAGGCCCTGTCCCGCTCTATCCGCCTGTGCAGCACTTGCGCCGGAGCGCTCAACAGGACAACCAGCCCCGTCTTCTTCGCCGCGGCTGCGAGGTCGGGATTCTCGACAGCGCCGCCTCCGAGTGCAATTACGCACCTGTCGCGCCGGCACGCCTTGAGTACTTCGTCCCTCTCGAGCTCTCTGAACCCGGGCTCGCCGTCGCTCTCGAAAATCTCCGCTATAGTCTTTCCCGAGCTGCGCTCGACTTCCTCGTCCGTATCGACAAACTCCAGCTTCAGACGCTCTGCCAGCACCCGGCCGGTGGTGGTTTTTCCCGAACCGCGAAATCCTATCAGAACGACGTTCACAGCTACTTCAGCTTCTCTTCGCCCAGCTCTATCCGGCCAAGCGGCAGCTTCAGTACCAGCGCATCGGCTGCTGCATTCACCAGGTGCTCGCGAATCTGCTGCTCATTCCAGCTTGGCTTGGCCTCGACCTCGGGTGTACCCACGATGGCGTGCCAGCCGCGTTTGCCTGCCACGTCCACAAGCTCAACTTCGAGTGCCAGCTTGTAGTGCGCAAACTTCTGCTCATGGTGCGGGGTGGTATACTCCACGTTCACCACTGTGAGTGTCCAGCGCGCGCCGGGGTTCAGAACATCCCCGAGCTTCTCGGTGAGCTTGTTTTCGAGAAGCGAATTGAACTTCGTCCCCAGCTCACCCGGCAGGCTCGGGGTGAAGAGGTTGAGACTGCGCACGTTGGCCAGGCTCGTAGACTCGACATCCGCCGCAATCGTGGGCAGCCCGCCGGTGACGCAGCCCGCCAGCGCCGCAGCCAGCCCGAACAGCAAAAGGACTCTCATTTGCCACCTCGCTTTCGCCCCGCTTCCCGGGGTTGAACAATAGCGTCGCGTCCGAGGCAGATTCTCTCCAGTTTCCACCCATAAGTCAAGCTTCTACCTGATAAAGAGCGAATTGTGACAAAACCGTGACAGGAGATGGTAGTATAATAGTTGTCGAGCAGCTTGGCCGAGGGTTCAGTTTGGAAATTCGAAATTCGAAATTCGAAATTGGAAGTGAGCTTCGCAGCAAACTCGTTTCGAGGCTTGAAGCGGCCATCCGGCGGCAGAAGGGGAAGCTGCGGAAACTGTCTGGGGCGCTCGAGGATTGCGGGAACGAAGAGAAATACCGTCGCTTCGGCGAGCTCCTGAAGGCGAACCTCGCCGCATTCAAGCGAGGGCGGGCCAGAGTGAAAGTTGTAGACTTCTACAGTGAGGGGCAGCCGGAAATCACGATAGAACTCGCAAAAGACAAGATGCCGCTTGAGAACATGGAGAGCTACTTCAAGCGCGCGAGGAAGTGCCGCAGAGGCAGGCCGCGAATCGAGCGCCAGATGGAAAACGCACGGGCACAGATAATGCACCTTGAAGGGCTGCTTTTAGAAATTAGAAATTCGAATTTCGAAATTACAAACATGGTCGAAGAGGCGCTCGCACCAAAGGGCCCGAAGAAAAAGCCCAAGGGAATACCGGCGGCGAAGCTCGGGCCGAGGCGTTTCGTCAGCTCCGACGGGTGCGAGATTCTCGTCGGGAGAAACCAGAGGCAGAACGACAGGCTGACGCTGACAATCGCACGCGGGTCCGACCTGTTCATGCACGCGGGCAGCTCGCCGGGCTCGCATGTGATAGTGCGCGCCGCCGCGAAAAAAGGCGCGCCCAGGCGGACCATGGTCGAGGCGGCCAACCTGGCTGTCTACTACTCGAAGCTTCGCAACAGCCGGTACGCCGAGGTCTCCTGGACGCGTGTAAAGAATGTATCCAAGCCCCGCGGCGCCAAGCCGGGGCTGGTTTATCTCGCCAGGCACAAGGTACTCGGGATTGAACCTGACGAGGAACTTGTTAAAATGCTCCATGAGAACGCCAAGGAGTTGTAGGAGGTCCGGATGAAGTACTTGATTGCTGCACTGGTTGTGAGCCTTGTAGCGGCGGGCTGCTCGTCTATCCCGCAAGCCGTTGATGCGGCGCAGAGAGCTTTCGCACTGGTGAAGGAGGGCGACAAGGCGGGTGAGAAGGGCGACCTGGACACTGCCATCGAGAAATACGAGAAAGCGCTCGACCTGGCGCCCAGAGCGCCGAGGCACCGCTTCGCATACGCCCAGTTCCTCTACCTGAAAGGTGTCTCGTACTCGGTCGCCAGCCACAGCATCTGGGTAGAGACCGAAGGAAGAACGTTCGACGCCGAGATTGGCAGATTCGTGCCGATGGAGAAAGAGCTGACCCCGGAGGAGAAAGCCGAGCACCTGAAAAAGAGCGCCGAGTACAAGCGTAAGGCACACATCTATTTCAACAAGTCGCTGCAGCAGCTTGCGCTGTGCGACAGGGACTACAAGTATGCTGTGGAGAGGGTGCCCGAAGCCATGGCAATGGTGTATGTGCAGATGGAGGACTTCAACAACGCGGTGCTCTCGTTCCAGCGCGTGCTCACCAGCTCCCGGGTGCGTGACAACTACAAGGCGAAGATTCGCGAGGTAATCAAAGCCATCAGGGACCATCAGAAGGAGGTCGAGCGAAACAGGGAGATCGAAGTTCCCGGCCCGCCTGGCCCGCAGGGGAGGTGACCGGCAGGTGGCGCTGCTCGCAAAGGGATGGAAGGCCGCCGCGGCCGTCGTGATTGTCGCCGTGCTCTCGGCAGTCGTTCTCGGCGGCAACCTCACCACCCAGGGACGCCTCGGCTTCATCAGGGTCTACGGTATTGGTGCCCTCGCCGGCCTGCTCGTGAGCCTGACAACGGCCATCCTGATAAGGCGAAAGGCACCCAACCTGCGCGCCAAGAACCTCATCCTTACGGTGGGCGCGGTTGTCGGGGGTGCCGCGCTCTTCTGCGTGCAGTCGGTCGCGGAGCTGCTTGTGGGTGAGAAGGCCTCCGATACAGGCATGCTCATCCTCAACTACGCGCTCGGGTACTTCATGGTCGGCGTCACCTTTGATGCCATACGGGTATACAGGGCCGCGAAGCGAAAACGAAAGAATGAGGAGATGAAGCGATAGAAAGGTGCAGGAGACGGGGAGATTATGGATATCAAACAAGGAATAAGGAGATAAGGCGATAAACAGGTTAGGAGATAAGGAGATAACAACAGAATGGGATAAAGAGATTTTGACTTTCTTTATCCCCCTATCTCCTCCTTGGAGTATCTCCCTACCCCCTTCCATATACTCTTTTCTTACACATTTGGATTTGTGTTCAAAAGAACCGGCAAGTGAGGTGAAAGATTGGAAGAGAGAATCCTGGTAGTTCCAAGAGCCACGCTCTTTGAGGACATGGAGACGCCCCAGGGCTTCGGCAGGGCCCATCTCCAGCAGCTTGTCGAGCGCATTCGAGACTTCCATGAGTTCGCGGACCGCAAAGCTGCCGAGAAAGACCCCTCGCTCAAACAGGTAATCCCATACATGGTGCTCTGCTGCGGGCCCAGGCTGTTCCTGATGCGCCGATTCGACAACCAGGATGAAGAGCGACTTCGCAACCTCTACTCGCTCGGCGTCGGCGGGCACGTCAACCCCGCCGAGGATGCGCAGGGCCAGGACATACTCATGGCGGGGCTCGAGCGCGAGCTCAGCGAGGAAGTCCAGATAGCCGGAGACTACGAGCTTGAGCCCGTCGGCTACATTAACGACGAGTCCAATCCTGTCGGGCAGGTGCACTTCGGCCTCGCGTACAGAGTAGCGCTTGAGGATGAAAACGTCGAGGTGCGTGAAAAGGACATCATGTCGGGCAGCTTCGTCTCGGTCGATGAGGCGCAGTCGGTCTTCCCCCAGATGGAGACCTGGTCCCAGATTGTGCTCAAGAACATTGACGCATTCGTACCCGGCGTCTCGGACCTCGGCACGGGTTAGCGCCGGGCGGTTCCGGTGGAGATAGCAGTGAAGCGAGTTGTCTTCGTGTTACTGGTCTCAGTTCTGACAGGGCTCGCCTTCGCCCAGGAACAGGACGAAGCAGCCCCTGAGCTTCTCAAAAAGGCCGACGAGATTGTCAAGAAGCTCGGCGACGAGAACTACCGCGAGAGGGAGAACGCGACCTTCGAACTCAAGAACCTGGTAGTGGAGCACCCGCAGCTCACGCCTCATCTGAAAAAGAAAGGCGAACAGGCCAAGGACCCTGAAATTAAGCACCGGCTCGAGATGCTCTGGCCGCTCGTGAAGTGGGACCTCACCCAGGACATCCTCAAGGAGTTCCCCAGCATACTGGCCCAACTGGAGACCAGCGTGGCACAGGTCCGGGCCCGCCTCGCCAAACAGCTCGGCGCCAGCAAGAACCCCGGTGCTGCCCGGCTCATCGTGAAGCTGCTGGCCGACGAGCACCCTGACGTAAGAGAGGCGGCAGCCAAGGCGCTCAGGCAAAAAGGCAAGGCGGTGATTGAGCTGGCAGTCGCCGAGCATGCCCGGGGCTTGAAGAAAAAGGGCGAGCTGACTCGAACAGCCGCGGCGGACGCGCTTGTCAGGCTCGGCAAGCCGTCTGTTAAGCCCTTGATTGAGCTTCTCAAGGACAAGGACTGGGATGTCCGCTGGCGCGCCGCGGAAGCGTTGGGGGAGCTGAAGGCGCAAGAGGCCCTTGACGCCCTCACCAAGGCGCTTGACGATGATGATAAGGATGTCCGCTGGGCCGCCGTGAGCGCACTCGGCGAGATAGGCTCCAAGAAGGCCATCGAAACGCTGATTGCTGCGCTCAAAAACAAGAACTGGGATGTCCGCTGGCTCGT
>DAOVDS010000178.1 GCA_030669415.1 bacterium | reverse complement strand
ACATCTTCGTCAATGTGTTTGGTTTTGGCGACTTTCCCCTTTTTGAATTCTATGTAGAGTGCGTCCGCCTTTGCATCATAACGAATCTTCATTTTGTTCTCCTCAATAGTAGTAGGTGTATGTTGTTATTACGACAATGGTTTCTTCTTCCACAAATATTGGACGAACTTTCTTGTAACGGTAATGCTTTCCCTCCCATACTCTGTTATATTCAAGTTCCATTTCGCATTGGAGTCTGTCTTTTCGCGTCTTTTGCCAAGAGGCGTTCCTTATTGCCGCAATTACTTCCTTTTTATTGGTTCCTCTCCGTCTGATATTGTACAAGGCGTGAGAGGTAAACTCTATCTTTTTGTCTTTCGGTCTTATCTCTTTCACTTCAGTATCCTCTCGCTGACTTCTGCTTCCTTCTCCGGCAGGTAGAGCGTATAGTTGCCGAACCTGTCCACAAGCACCCTGTACTCCGGCGTGACGAACGTCGTGGTGTTTACCTGCTCGATAACCGCGGGGCCCTCTATCCTGTTGCCGAATTTCAGGTCGAAGCCGTCAAACACGTCCACCTCGGCGAACTCCTTGCGCCTCGGCAGGTAGACTCGGCGCTTGCGCTTGAACGCGTGGGCGGGGTCGTCGCCGGCATATTCCATGGGAAGGAACCTGGGCTTCTCTGTCACGCCGACAGTCACAAGGCGCATGTTTATAAGCTCAACAGGTGTGCCTTCCTCTTCGAGCGAGTAGCCGAAAAGCCTGTTGTGCCTGGGGTGGAATTTCCTCGCCATAGCCTCGAAGTCGCACGACTCCACCTCTTCGGCGCCGACCTCTACACCCACCTCGTGATACTGGTTCACGTAGCGCAGGTCGAGCGAGTAAATAAACTGCGCCTGTTCAGGGCTTATTCCTTCGGTTTCCAGGAGTCCCACACCGGTGCTCTTCATTTCCTCGAACAGGTTTCGGAAGCGGTCTCTGTCAACCTTCGAGAGCAGCGTGGCGTAGGTCTTGACGAAGTTGTGCTTCAGGTCGCTCATGAGCATCCCGGCGGCGCAGAATATCGAGGATTCCCTCGGGACGATAAGGAGCGGTATCTCGAGCTCGAGCGCTATCTGGCAGGCGTGGTTGGGTCCCGCGCCGCCCGCGACAACAAGGGGGAAATCGCGCGGGTCCTGGCCCTGCTTGACAGCTACCTCGCGCACGGCCGCCGCCATGTTGGTGTTTATCAGGTTGTACATCCCCACGGCAGCCTCGTGCAGGCTCAGCCCGAGAGGTTCTGCAATCTTCTTCTCGATGATTTTTTCAGCCTTCTCGACATCCAGCTTGATTTTGCCGCCTGCGAAGTAGTCTTTGTCGAGGTAGCCAAGTACCAGGTCGGCATCGGTGCAGGTCGGTTCCTCTCCGCCCAGCCCGTAGCAGACAGGCCCGGGCTTCGCGCCTGCGCTCTGCGGGCCCATTCGCAAGAGGCCCCCCTCATCAATCCAGCCTATCGAGCCGCCGCCTGCGCCGATAGTAACCACGTTGAGCATTGGCAGCGCGATTCGAAGCCTGTTTATCTCGCCTACTGTTGTCACGAATGGCGTCCTGTCCTTCACAAGGGCCGTGTCGAAGCTTGTGCCTCCCATGTCCATGGTGATGCAGTCGTCGTAGCCCTGCTCACTGGTGTACCAGACGCCTGCGACAGGCCCGCCTGCCGGCCCGGAGAGCAGTGTGACCGCGGCGCTGTCAATCGCAACCTCCGGAGAGATAACTCCGCCGTTGGACTGCATGATAAGAAGTATGCCGCTGTAATCCTGGTCTTTGAGGCGCGTAAGCAGCGACTTCAGGTAGTGGCGTAAAATCGGCCCAACGTAGGAATTAAGGACAGTCGTACTGACTCGGTCATAGAATCTGATTGAGGGCAGGAAGCTGCTCGATGCTGTCAGGTAGGCTTCAGGAAGCTTTTCGCGGATTATGCCGGCCGCCAGCTCCTCGTGCTCGACGTTTGCGAACGAGTTCATGAAACATATCGCGACAGCCTCGACCCCTTCCTTCAGGAAAAGCCCGGCGGCGGACTCGACATCTTCAGTCTTTATGGATGTCAGCACATCGCCCTTGTAGTCGAGGCGCTCATCAATCGGACGCCTGAGGTAGCGCTCAACGAGCGGGCGCACATTCTCGTAACGGTTGTTGTACTGCTCTTCGCGGATGCCCCGGCGCATCTCGAGCGCGTCACGCACGCCCCCGGTCGTGAGCAGCCCGGTCTTCGCGCCTGTGCGCGTGAGCACCGCGTTGGTGGTCACGGTCGTGCCGTGGACGATGACCTCGACGCCCTTGAGAAACTCCCTCTCGCTGAGGCTCCTCTCGGAGGCCATTTCTTCGATGCCTTTCATTGTCGCGACTGAAGGGTCATCCGGCGTGGAGAGCACCTTGTAGACCTGGCTCGTGCCGTCGTCGTGGGTCAGCAGGAAGTCGGTGAAGGTGCCGCCTACATCAATGCCGATACGCATGTGTATTCCTCCAACTCTTTTCGATACTGTCAAAAAGAGTTCTTGACAAATCAAGAAAATCAGCGTATATTTACATCAGAAATGACTAAAGCCTACAAGTTAGTAGGTGAAATAGGCTCAGTTACGACTGGGCCTTCCTTTTTCTCTCAATCTCTTCTCTCAAGTCCTCCAGATAAATTATCTCGTTAGCAGCTTTCTCAAGCTGATGTGATATCCTTCTGCTGTGACTGACAACCACCGTTTTCTTGTGGTGTCCTTTCAGATACTTCAGCAGTTTTACGAAATCACCGTCACCGCTGCAGAGTATAAAGACTTCATATTCTGCCATTGTGTCAATCGCATCGACTGTGAGTTCAACATCAAAGTTACACTTGTGTTTGTACCTTCCCTCTGTGGCGTCATAGATTCTGGTGACTAACTTACTGCGGACCGTAAAACCGAGAGATTTCAACAGGCGGAAGTACTCTTTCTTATTGTCTTTTGCTCTTATGAAGTCCTTTAGTGCAGCATCTATATTCTTATCAAAGAACAATGCCTTTGTTATCTGCCCTTCATAGTAAAAAAACCCTCGCACATCGTAGAACTTTTTGAAGTAGCCAGCAAATCTCTTGAAGTCTATCTTCCAATTCTCACCTCTCAGGGCGTAATGATAGTTTGCCGCATCTATAAATATGATAGCCTTCTTGAGTTCCATACAGATTGTCCTTGAGATTGGAATCTAAATTATCTTCTTTTCCCTCAGTTCTGCGATTTTCTCATCAGCGAAGTCGAGGATGGTTTTGAGAACCTCTTCCGTATGCTGCCCGAGCGTCGGTGTGGGCGCAAGGGGCTGCTCGTCAACTCCGGGCTGCTTGACAGGGTTTCCAAGCATCCTTATCTTGCCGCCCTTGGGGTGCTCGACATCAACAACCATCTCCCGTTCGAGAACCTGCGGATGCTCGAACACCTTGTCTATCGCAAGCACAGGGGCTGCCGGCACGCCCTCCTTGTTGAGAAGTTCCATCCACTCGTCGTTTGCCTTTTCGGGGAAAATCCCTTCGAGAAGCGTGTCAACTTCCTGCCTGCGTTCGAGTCTTTTGGCCGTTGAGTTGTAGCGCTCATCGCTGCCGAGCTCCGGCCGGCCGATAACGTTGCACAGAAGCTGCCAGAACTTTTCCACAAACACGGCGATTGTAAGAAAGCCGTCCTTCGTCCGGTAGGCGCGGTAGGGCACTACGCTCATGTGGCCGCTTCCCTGGAGTTCCGGCAGTTGCCCGCCGAGCCAGTAGTAGGTAGAGACGTAGGTGTGCATCGAAATCAGGCAGTCCAAAAGCGAAAGGTCTATGCGGCGCCCCTCGCCCGTCTTCTCCTTTGCCAGAAGCGCGGCGCTTATGGAGTAGACCGCGAACATCGAGCCTGCCAGGTCGCCCATTGTCGCGCCCATGCGCACCGGCACGCGCCCCGGCTCGCCGGTGTAGCTCATCATGCCGGAGAGCGCCTGTATCACCAGGTCGAACCCCGGTCCCTGCTTGAACGGCCCGGTCTGCCCGTATGAAGAGATGGAGCAGCAGACAATACCCGGGTTCATTTCCTTGAGAATATAGTGGGTTACTCTGAGCTTCTCGAGCACGCCGGGTCGGAAGTTGTCGAAAACCACATCCGCTTTCTTGACAAGCTCATAGAAAATCTCTCTTCCTTCGTCGGTGCGCAGGTCGAGGGTCAGGCTCTTCTTGTTGCGGCTGATAGCGAGAAAGTAGGCGCTCTCGCCCTTTACGAAATGCGGCGGCATCTGGCGCAGCGGGTCGCCCTTTCCGGGCGCCTCGATTTTTATCACCTCCGCGCCCAGGTCGCCAAGCAGCATGGCCGCGTACCCGCCCGTGAGCATCCTCGTCAGGTCAAGAATTCTCACTCCGTCAAGTGGCTGTTTCATTTCACGCCTTTCATGTAAGCCGCGGACTTCAGTCCGCGGGTCATCAATAAACTATAATTTTTGCCCGCGGGTTAAAACCCGCGGCTTGCTAAAAATCTATCGGTTCCTTGAACTCGCCGAAGACGTCACGGAACACGTCGCTCATCTCGCCCACGGTGCAGTATGCACGCACGCAATCCATGATGCAGGGCATGAGGTTCTCCTGCGTGTTAGCCGCCTTGTCCCTGAGTGTTGCAAGGGTTTTCTCTACTTCGGCACTGTCGCGCTTCGCCTTCACTTCCGTCAGGCGCCTTATCTGCTCTTCCTGGAGCTGGGAGTTAAACTCGTGTAGCTGCACTTCCCGCGACGCTGTCTCTTCCGAGACGTATTTGTTGACGCCGACCTTCGGAATCTCGCCGGAGCGAATCTTCTTCTCCTCTTCGTACGCCTGCTTCGAGACAAGCTTCTGGATATAGCCGTTGGCGATGCACTTCACAATACCGCCAAGCTCATCGATGCGCTCCATCTCTGCGGCAATGCGCTTCTCCATCTCGCTTGTAAGCGATTCGATATAGTAGGAGCCGGCAAGCGGGTCCACCGTGTCGCAGACGCCGATTTCTTCCTGCATGAGCTGCATTGTCCGCAGTGCGATGAGCGCCGCCTTTTCCGAAGGGATGGTGTAGGCCTCGTCATAGCAGCACAGCGCCATTGTCTGTGTGCCGGAAAGCGCGCTGGCCAGCGCGTAGTATGCGGTGCGAACGATGTTGTTTTCCGGCTCCGCGATGGTGAGTCCGCCGCCCCCGCCGCCGAAGATGCCGCGCAGCATCATGGACTTGGGATTCTCGGCGCCGAGCTCTTCCTTACAGATCCTCGCCCACAGCTTGCGGCCCGCGCGGAACTTGGCAATCTGCTCGAAGAAGTTGCCGTGAATATCGAAGTTGAAGCTGAACCGGCCGAGAAACTCGTCCGGCTTCAGTCCCCGCTTCATTGCGCGATTGGCATACTCCTTGGCGATGAGAAAGCCGTATGCCATCTCCTGGACCGGGTTGGCGCCTGATTCGCGGATGTGGTAGCCGCAGACGGAAAGCGGGAAGTACCGCGGCAGCTCTTTCGCGCAGAACTCGACAGTGTCTGTAATGAGCCGCAGTGACGGCTCGACATCGAAAATCCACGTGCCCCGGCCGACATACTCTTTCAGGATGTCGTTCTGGGCCGTTCCCATCACGCGGTCGTTGGGCACGCCCTGCTTCTCGGTGACCACCTTGTACATGCCAATCATTATCGAGGCGATGGGGTTTATGGTGAGTGAGACGGAGGTCCTGGAGAGGTCAATGCCGTCAAACGCCGTCTCCATGTCGGCGAGCGTGTCAATAGCCATGCCCACGCGGCCGACCTCGCCGAGGGCACGCGGGTTGTCCGAGTCAAGCCCGTTCTGAGTCGGCAGGTCAAACGCGACGTTCAGGGCGTTCTGCCCGTGCTCGATAAGGTACTTGAAGCGCTTGTTGGCTTCGACCGGCGTGCCGAAACCCGCGTACTGTCGCATGGTGAACGGCCGCGAGCGGTACATGGTGGCGTGAATTCCCCGCGTGAACGGGTACTGGCCCGGCTCGCCTACGTCGCGCTCGTAATCGATGTCCGCGACATCCTCGGGCCCGTAGGAGACCTTGACCTCGATTCCCGATTCGAGCTTGCAGGGTCGAATCTTGATTTCCTTCTTCTTCTTCGGCTTATCAGGCATTGGTCTTTTCCTTGATAAAGTTGACAATGTCTTCGTATGGCGAAGCGGTCGGGAATACCCCCTCGATACCAAGCTCCCTGAGCGCGGGCGTGTCCCGCTCCGGGATGACGCCGCCAATCATAAGCGGCTTGTCATCTATCCCCGCCTCCTTCATCTTCGTAATCATCTCTTTACATATTGGCATGTGCGCGCCGGAGAGGACTGACAAGCCGATGACATCCACGTCTTCCTCGAGCGCGGTCTTGACGATTTCGTCCACCGTCCTGTGCAGGCCGGTGTAGATGACCTCGAACCCCGCCTCGCGAAGCGCATGCACGACCGTCTTCGCCCCGCGGTCATGGCCGTCCAAACCGGGCTTGGCCACAAGAACCCTGATTTTCTTTTCCGCCATTTGTGCTCCTTAATTCACCGCAGAGACGCACCCCGAAGGGGCATGCTTAGCCGGCGAGTTTACTCGCCGTTCTCTTACGCGGCGGGCGAGCCCGCCGGCTAAACGGCCCGCGGACTGAAGCCCGCGGCTTTGGAATCGTCCGCCACGCTTTTCTCCACCCCGGCGTGGTGCTTCCTTACTTCTCCTTCAGTTTCTCTTCGACCAGATAAATGCCATTGTCTTTCACAACCAGGTAATGGAAGCTATCGTTGGAGTCGAAAACAATCCCTCCAAGAATTCTAGCTCTGCGACTGTCCATGCCGACCACGATTCTGTCATATCGGTTGCCATCTTCTCCATCCACGACTACAAGCCACTTGCCGCCTGCCTTGGCCGCGTAAGCGATGTGCCTGCTGTTAGGACTAAAGCGAAAGACCCCGACTTCCTCGTATCGCTTTCCTTCTTTCCCATCGACTACCAAGACCCAGCTATTACCTTCCTTGGCACGGTAGGCAGTCCGCTTGCTGTCCGGACTGAAGGTGAGAGAGAGAATGTCAACTTTGTCATATTGCTTTCCTCTTTTCCCATCCACGACCACGAATGCCTTGTGTCCTGCCTTGGCGTCGTAGGCAGTCCGCTTGCTGTCAGGGCTGAAAAGGACGTAGAGAAGGTCGTACCCGTCATATCGCTTCTTCTCTTTCCCGTCCATGACTACTACCCACTTGTCGCCTTTCTTGGCCCAATAGGCCAGGTGCTTGCCATCCGGACTAAAGCATGGTACTCCGACTCTGTCGTACTTCTTCCCCTTTTTCCGATTCGCCACAATGAATTCCTTGCCATCAGCCTTGGCGATGTACGCCACACGCTTGCTGTCAGGGCTGAAGCGGAGGTAGCTGACTTTGTCATAGAGCTTCTGCTCTTTTCCGTCCACCACGACGAACCAGTTTTTGCCTTCCTTAGCCGCATAGGCGAAACGCTTGCCATGAGGACTGAAACGTAAGTAGCCGACTTCGTCGTAATGTTTCCCTTCCTTCTCGTCCAAGACCGCAAACGACTTGCCATCTGCCTTAGCTTGATAGGCGAAACGCTTACTGTCGGGGCTGAACACAGAACGGGTAGCGAGTCCCTTGTACTTCTTTCCTTCTTTCCCATCTACAACTATGAACGAGCCATCGCCGCTACTGGCGAAATAGGCAACCCGTTGGCTGTCCGGGCTGAAGATAGGCTCACTTACCTCGCTATAGTATGGCTTGCTCTCTTTAGCATCTATGACTACAAACCAGTGACCCTTAGCGCCTCGAGCCACATAGCCGAAGCGTCTACTGTTGAGGCTGAAGACTACAGGGGAGGATTCGGCTGCCTTGTAGTACTTCTTCTGTTCGTTTCCGTCTACAACCACCCATTGCTGATATTGTGTCGCAACAGTATGGGCGTGCCGCTTGGCATCAGCGCTTCCTTCGATATGCCCGTTTACAACCTTGGTCAGGTCAATTTTGGCAATGAGTTTCTCGGTGACTTCCCTATTGGGCTTTTCCTGTGCCTGGAGTGCGGTCGCGGCGCAGGCGAAGAGAATGGCTGTTGCCAAGAGCACAACCGCAACAACTCGTTCGATTTGGCTCATTACTGACCTCTCTATTCTTCCACCACGCTTTGCTCCACCCCGGCGTGGTGTTTTTCTCCACTCCAACCCCGGGTTAAAAACCCGGGGCTTCCAACCGCGTTGCAGGCCTCAAGAGTCCCTGTGGGACCGCGGCCAAACACCCCCGGACTGAAGTCCGGGGCTTCCTATTGTGCGCTGAGGATTGTCACTGCCGCGACGGCGCCGGGGCCGCCAATGTTGTGCGCGAGGCCGATTCGTGCCTTCTTGAGGTTGCGCTCGCCCGCCTTGCCCTGGATATGGCGTACAACTTCGTAAATCATGCGAAGACCCGTGGCGCCCACCGGGTGCCCGCTGGAGAGCAGGCCACCGCTGACATTTACAGGCATCTTACCCTCGCGGGTGGTTACGCCTTCGCGGATAAGCTCTTTTGACTTGCCCGGCTCGCAGAGTCCGAGGTCTTCATAAGTCAGGAGCTCGACGTTGGCGAAGCAGTCGTGCATCTCGGCGAAGTCAATCTGCTCGAAGGGTTTGGTAATCCCCGCCGACTCGTAGGCCATCTTTGCCGCCATCCGTGTTGCCCTGAAGGAGAGGAAGTCAAAGCCCTGCTGGTAGAACGGCAGGTCCCAGCCCTGCGAGACTGCAAGGCCCTGGCCTTTGACAAGAACGTAGTCCTTGTTGAAGGAGGGGGCATCTTCGGTGCGCGTGAGGACAACTGCGGCGGCGCCGTCGGTCGTCGGGCAGCAGTTCATAAGCACCATGGGGTAGGCGACCATGGGCGA
>DAOVDS010000186.1 GCA_030669415.1 bacterium | reverse complement strand
GATAAAGCCGCCTGTCGCGAGAAGCGATACAGTCCCCATCTTGTACAGGAAAAAACCGTAGCAAATCAGACCGGCTATTGGCAGCCACGGATACAGCGGTGAGAGGAATGCCGGCTTGTAGTTCAGAATCCTGCTCTCGCGCATGGTAATACATGCCAGGAGCATAAACATGAACAGCAGGATTTTCATGGCGGACGCCACTTTTACGAGATTCTCAAGGTCCAGAAAGAGCACGACTGCAACCATGAAGGCTCCGGTAGATATTATGGAGAAGTGCGGCGTCTTGAACCGCTTGTTGACTCTCGAAAAGAACTGGGGCAGAAGCTGGTCCCGGCTCATCGCGACCGGAAAGCGCGACGAGGACAATATGCCCGCATTGGCCGTAGAGATGAAGGCAAGCACCGCCGCGACCGCCATTACCACAGCGCCGAAAGTCCCGAAGATCTTCTTCCCGGCGGTTGATATGGGGGTAAGGGAGTTTGCAAGCTCATGTCCGTCAAGCAGGCCCACGGTCACGAAAACGCCCAATCCATAAATAAGCAGTATGGCGCAAAATGACAGTATCATACCGAGCGGGATATTCCTTGAAGGGTTCTTTACCTCCTCGGAAATGCTTGTAACCTTTGTCAACCCGCCGAATGATATGAAGACCATACCGGTTGCTGCAAACATAGCATCGGCGCCAAACGGCATGAATGGCGTATACCTCTGGACCTCGAGTGACATTGCTCCGCGGACTATATAGACTATCAGCAGGCCGATAAGCACGAGCACAAGAAATATCTGAACTCTGCCGGTGAATTTGACACTTACCAGGTTGAGAACTGTGAAGAAGACACAAAACCCGACAGTAACGAGCTTAATCTGCCACGGGGGAATGCCGGGACTTATCAATGTCGCGAATGCGCCGATGCCAACCAGCGCGAACGCACTCTTGAGACTGAGCGAGAACCAGCTTGCGAACCCGCCTATCGTGCCCGCTACCGAGCCCATGCTTCGCTCGACGAAGAAGTAGCTGCCGCCGGCCCTGGGCATGGCGGTCGACAGTTCCGCCTTGGCGAACAAGGCAGGCAGAATCAGTACGCCGGCCATAATATAGGCCAGGATAACAGCCGGCCCGACAAAGGCGTAAACCAGGCCGGGAAGAATAAACAAACCGGAGCTTATCATCGCCCCCGAGGCAATGGAAAAGACTCCGAGCAATCCGAGCTGCTTCTTTAACTCCACAGTGTCCGCTTAGTCCCCGGCGGCCTCCGGCCGAGATAGTAGAAAGTTGAACAGTAGAACAGGAGACAAGGAGGCCGCTGCTCTACTGCTCTCCTGCTCTGCTGAAACAAAATCATAACAAAAGTAGCCAGTTCAAAGCAAAGAAAAGATATCCCAACCTCGCAACGGAATCAACACCATGCGAATTCGGCTAAGGCTTGCCGCGCTTCCTTATTCTCTTCCTTTTTGAGAGAAGTACGATGTCGCGAAGCTGTTCGACATTTCTCGCCTGCTGCCATCGCTCTTCGAACTCTTCTTCCTGAATGAGATGGGCGACAGACATCAGGGCTTTGAGATGGAAATTACGCTCATCGCTTGACCCAATCAGAACGAAAGCTGTATGCACCGGTGCGTGGAGCTCGGAAAAAATCACGCCTGGCTGGCAGCGCACAAGGACGATTTCAAAGACATTTTCGCCCCCCACAATAATGTGAGGGATAGCAAGGCCGGGATGGACTACGGTGCTCGATTCCTTTTCGCGCGCCAGGAACAGCTCGAATATCCTCTCACTGTTCATGGAGAGCCGGGGAGCAAGGGCATCCGCCAACCTGTGGAAAAGCTCCCTGGCAGTGATGCCCTCAGGGATATCGAGCACGGCCGCCTTGAGAACGAGCTCATCGAAGCGGTCCGCCTGGATTTCCTCCCGTTCAAGCGATATCCGGACGAGTTCATCCTCAAGGCCCGAACGCTTGATGTGCTTGGACAGGATGCTTTTCACCATGTAGACGACCGCCGATTCCCGCACTATCCGCCAATGGATGTATGTCACGTACCAGATACCCGCGACGCCGAGAAACACACCTGTAACCACCAGGGGAATCAGCCCCATGTCCACAATCAGGAAGGCATACATGACTACGGCTGCTATGTTGAGCCACGGGCATAGTGGCATCTTGAAGGATGGCCGATACCCCTCGAGCCGCGCCCGGCGCATGACTATCACCGATACGTTCGCAAGCGCAAACGAGATGAGGAACATCGTGGATGCCGTCTTCGCAAGATCCTCAACTGAGAGGAAGGCGATAACAAAAACCATGAGCAGGGTTGTCACGGCAATTGCCGTGTAGGGAGTTCCGAAGCGCTGGCTTGTTCTGGCGAAAGCCTTGGGCAGCAGCCCGTCACGACTCATGGCCAATGGCGAACGTGACGCGGACAGGATTCCCGCATTACTGGTAGTCGCATAGGCCAGGAATGCCGCGAGACTGATCGCCACCACCCCTACTGTGCCCATCGTGACCTGGGCCCCCAGAGAGAGTGGAGCCAGTGAGCCGGAAAGCGTTTCGCCGTCCAACACGCCCGCAGTGACGAATACCACCGCTACGTACAAAACATTGACAACCGCAAACGAAAGGAACATGCCCAAAGGAAGGTTGCGCTGAGGCGACTTTATCTCCTCCGCCACATCCACAACCTTTGTCAGGCCTCCGTAAGAGATAAAAACCATTCCCGTCACAGCGAGCAAGGAACTCCAGTCAGATGTCAAGAACGGAGAGTATCGGACTGCAGAGACCGAACCAATGCTGCCAACCACATACACCACGAGGATTCCAAGAAGGAACGTCACGAGAACCCCCTGCAGGTGCCCGACCCCCTTTACAGTCACGAGGTTGACAACCGTGAAGAACAGGCACGCTCCTACGGCAATTAGCTTGATATTCCACTCGCCCGCTCCCGGGAACAGCAGCATGGCGAGCGCCCCGATACCAACACAGGCAAAAGCCGCCTTCAGAGCGATGCAAAGCCAGGAGATAAGCCCCGCAAGAGTCCCGGCAAGTGCGCCGAGACTCCGCTCAATGGTGAAGTAGCTGCCACCCGACTTGGGCATGGCCGTCGACAGCTCGACCTGCGCGAACATGGCGGGAAGATTCAGCACGCCGGCCAGGACATAGGCGACAATCATGGCCGGGCCAACCCTCGCGAAGACGATCCCAGGCAGAAGGAAAAGCCCGGAGCTGATCATTGCACCAGTTGCAATGCCGAAGACTCCCCATAAGCCAATCTCTTTTCTCAGCATTGCATCACTTTCGCATAGCCAGGAAGAACAAGTATCTGCAGGAGAAACAGAAGTATGTTCTGTTCGTTCAAGTAGTGAATCGCGTTCACCCTATCCGCAAGAGCAGAGCGACAATCCTGGCCCAAAGAGTATAGAATGCCTCTAAGAAAATCAAGGGGGATTCCGGCCACCCGGTGATGTTGCGAAAACAGTGCCTTCCTGGAAAAAGAGACTCCACCAATGGAAAACGATGGAGTCTCAAGCCCGGCCGAGTCTCTTGTGACCTACTTGACGGCGAAAGACGATATCCAGTCAGGCAGCTCAGGCGCTTTGCCCCGCAGAATCTGGCGCCATTTCTCGTCCGTCAGCCTGTCGCCCATCGGGTGCTTGAACTCGTAGTACGAGAACGCCGGCCCGGCGAATGCCTGCAGGTTGCCGCCGGGCAGCTTGCAGATGACTATCACCGTCCGAATACACCCCGTCCCCTCCTCAAGGCACTTGCCCGTGTTCTGGTCCGTGTGCACGTCAGCTATGATGGTGGTTTTCTGCAAATCCTCGCCGACGCCGACAACGGCTCTCTTGAGCTGGTCGGCGAAGTTGCGCAGGAACGTATCATCCTCCTTGCTCAACTCCTTGTTCTTCATCTCCTTTACGAGGATGTCAAGAACGCGCTGCAGGAGCTCATCAAGCGCTTGCAGCCGGCTCTTGCCCGCATCACTGAGGACCTTCATGTCGTCCAGGCCCTTGCGCGTCATCCTTGTTAGCGCAAGCAGTCTCGCGAAGAACTCAGGCTCAGGCTCCACATAGCCGGCGACCGGTTTCGGCCGGCGCGGTGCCGCGCCTGCCTTCATTGTATAGCTCTGCTTGGCATACAGGATGGTATCGTGACGCAGTTGCGCCCAGGAGCCCAGCGCCGCGTTCAACTGCTTGTCCACCCAGGCCTGCGTCTGCTGAAAGCTCTGGCAGCCCTTGTAATCCCTGGGACTCTTGAGCAGGCTCTTGAGCACCCACAGCCAGGACCAGTAGAGATTGCGGTTGAAGTCGCCCTCGGTCAGCTTCGCAAACTGCGCCTTGAGCGGCTTCAGTCCCGTAACCTTGCCTGTCCCGGGGTCTTTGCGCTCGATATAGCCGACATAGTCGGTGTCGCCTTCGGCCTTGAGAATCTCAAGCGCCCGGCCGCTGCCCAGCACCGCCATTACATCGAGGCCCCTCGGGAAACCTCGAATCGGGCCGCCGTCACTCATGACGAATGTGAAGGGCTTGGGCGTGCGGCTGCCCGTGTATGCACCGACGGTCGGGTAGACCAGTTGTCCCATCATGTAGGAGTCGGGTATGTAACGCTGCCCCATGAGGCGCAGTCCCTTGGTCTTCTCAAGCGCCTTGTCCAGGTCGGATGCGCTCTCTATGCCGACGGGCGGCCCCTCGCAGGCGCCCGTCCCTCCGTATATCTCCGGGTTGCGCAGCAGCGCTATCTGTTTCTTGAACTTGAAGAACTTGCCCGCATCGAGCAGGTCCTTGTCTTTCGCATCCTTGCCGAAAGCCGCCTTCATTGCATCGATGTATTCATGCGGGGTCAAATCGTCCGCCAGCCCCACGTAGTAAGCCGTCACCGAGTATATCCGTTCCCAGATGTCTGTGAGCGCTCTGCCATCGGACGCCTTGATGTCGAGCGAGCCCGATATCAGGCAGGCCTGCACAGTCTGTTTCTTCGCTTCCTCAGCAGAAATCAGATAGTCCGCGGCGGGACCGTAAGGCGAGCCGCCCTTTATCAGGAACGCTATCCTGCCGAACCACATCAGCGCCTTGAAGTAGTGCTTCAGCAGCTCGGAACGCGTGTAGTGGCCTCTCGGCACGTACTGGCTGTAGTCCTCCTTGTACGCAAAGAGCGGGCTGTCACTGAAACCCTCGTGGCCTTCAATCAGGTCCAGCTCCTCCTCAACAGCATCCTTCAAGCCGGCGCTGAGCGCCGCAAGCGACGATTTGCGCAGCTTCTGCGCGTCCACTCTAAGGCGCTTGTACACTTTCTCATACATGGCGACTATTTCACCGCCGTTGTTATAGGGGTGCATCTTCGCTACTTTCTTGCGCTCGTCGTCCGTAAGCAGCCCCCCAGGAAGCGAAGAGAGCGCCTTCTTCATGACGCCCAGTTGCTCCGCCACCCGCCATGCCCGTCTCCCCTTCAGCGCGTTCTTTATCGGCGCAGTATCAACCTTCGCAAGAAGCGGCTCCCCCTCAAGCAGGATGCGCGCCACCGCGAAGAACGCCGCGTTGCGCTGCGCCACTTCCTTGAGCGCACCGTCATGCTTCTTTGCCTTCTGGCAGAAATGCTCGAACTGAGCATTCGTCAGGAGGCAGATATCTCGATAGAACTCCCTTTCCTCAATCTCCTTCAGCGTCGTGTCAAACTGTATGTGATAGAGATGCAGCATCGCATCCGTCGTAACGAGTATCGGGATATTCGATGTTTTCAGGCCCTTGTAGAACTTGACTATGTCATCCTGCCTTGTGGGTGGCAGGACCACAAACCCGTTCTTGCCCAGAAGCTCCTTCGACCCCCCGGCGCGCAGGTAATTCTGAAAACTCGTCAGATTCGTTACATCGGCGAGCTTCACCGGCAGGCTGTACTGCGGCATCTTGGGCGTTGCATCCACCTTGACAGGCTTATAGTACCGCGACATCCTTGTCTTTACATCCTTCGCCGCCGCAAAACCGCACGGTGCCGCCCAGCCGGGCGACTGGAGCACGGCAAACAGAAGAGTGGCCGCCGCGGCGCAGCCAACCATCACCCATAACAGCACGCGGACTTGCCGCAGCTCAACCACAACAGAACGAATCATACCCATCTAAGAACCCTCCAAGCAGAACACCAAATACTGCCACACAACGACGGGCTTCCAGTGAGAAGCCCGCTGCCGGGTATACTCTCCCATTCTACCCGCCAGCCACCTCGGGAACAAGGCGTTACTCAGCTATTATCTCTTGGGTCATCCATCTAAGTGGGGGCACGCAACTGTATACAGTCCTCTTACTTGCCTTGACCGGCGGCGGGCTCGCTTTCCTTCTTCTTCGCCGGAATCTCTGCGGCAGGCAGCCCGCTGCGTACAATCCTTATTCGCAAAGTGATGCGCTCCTGGTGAGCCTCTTCATCTCTGTCTGGCCTGCCAGCCGGTGCTGGCGCACGGGGCGGGACGACCGGCTTGTCAATCGGCGCCTTGAGAGCATCTTCTACCATCTTCTTGAGCTTCTTTCTAACTGTCTTTTCCTCACGCGACTTCTTATCCTTGAGCCTGTCACTCTCGTCCGGCTCCCTATCCGGCGATGGAACAGGAGCCGCTGCGCCCCTCCCTCCACCACTTCCGGCAGCAGGGACCCGAGGCTGCGCCCCGCGCCGCCTCTCCGGCTCGGGCTCGGCGTCCGGCTTCTCAGCCTCTTTCTGGCCTGCGCCGGACCATTTGCGCTCTGCCGCGTCCTTATTTGGGTCAGTCTTCGCCACACCGGGAGAAACCTGCTTCTTCCTCCTGCCCTCAAGTGCCGTTAGTTTCGCAAGAATCTCGCGATACTCCCTGCCGTCTACCTCAACAAGCAGTATTACTGTCTCAGGTTTCTTACCGCCTTTGGCCGTACCCGCAAACTCTTTCGACTCAGCCTTGTCCTCGGCATCCTTATCATCCAGGTAGGTGCGCAGGAGTTCCCTGACTGCCTCGGCGGTATCGCCGACATCGTCGGTTTCAAGCACATACTCCTCGACATGCCGGCCAGTCACTTTGCCCTGCGCATGCTCGCCTTCCTCATCCTCGGGCGGCGCCTGGGCTGAGCCCCCGGGACGCAATCTGGCCCGCTCCAGGGGCTTGCGGGCCTCGGCCACGGCCTCACCGTACTCCAGCGCTCCGACACCGGGGTCAGCTTCTCCCGCACTCCGGGCAGCCCTGTCCCCGGCACCGCTTTCCTTCCCGAGATCCTGCTTCTGCTCTTCGGCAAGCCTGGACAAGTCATTGAATTTCTTCAGTTCCCTGCCCAGCTTCCTCTCGAAGCCTTCGAGAGTCTCTTCCTGCTTGTATTCGCCAATCTGAGCAACCTGCGCGTTTTCAAGAGTGTCTGTCTCTTGCGCCAATTTAGGTGCTTCCTCCCCCGCGAGTTTCCCGTGCCTGTATCCCTCCGGCGGAGTTTCCGGTGCTCTGGCTTCGTCGAGCTTGTCACTCGCGCGTGAAATTGTCTCCGCCCCGTCCCGGCTGACAGGCACCTGCTCACCGGCAAGCATGAAAACTGCGACCAGGGCCACGAGCACAAGCGCCGCCCCGGTGAGAACGGCAGCCGGGTTCAAAAGCCGAAACGCAGGTCTGCGCCCCGCAGTCGCCCTCTGCAGCCGCTGCATAAGAGCCGCCGGCGCGTCAATCCGGGGAAGCGAGCCCACAAGCCTCACTGTCGAGCGCAGCGATTCGAGCTGTGCGCTGCAGGTGGTGCAGCCCTCAAGGTGCAGCCTGAGCGCATTCTCCTCCTCGGGGTCAAGCTCCCCGTCGAGGTATGCACTCAGATTTTCCTGAACCCTGTCACAGTTCATCTTGGCCTCGCTTTTCGTCTTCCGTTATGTTAGACTCATGGCAATCCCCCGGGTTCGCGGATAATGTTAAATCCCGTTTTTCGGGATGCTGCCCTGTTCTCAGACGTCGGCAGGGCTTTTGCAAAATCGTGATGGTTCAAAATCTCATTCAAAAGGTTGACTCGGAGAGAACTTTTCGGCAGATGTTGTGTCTAAGTTGAAGTAATGAGTGAAGAGACAGTTTTCTTGAAAGGAGCAGGTTATGGGGCGAGGAGTCTGGGTGATTGCGGCGGCATTCGCCGCACTTGCGGCGCTCGGTGCGAGTGACACGTTCGGCAGGATAAAGCTGGTCACTCTCCCGCAGCGCGAGAGGATTGACGTGCGGCTCGAAAAGGACAGTTTCACGCTCTGCGAGGAGGAGCGCACGCTGACGCTCCAGCAGGGGCGCAACAAGGTGGACTTTTCCTGGGCCAACACCTACATTGACAAGGGCTCGATTCAGTTTCGGGTAATCAAGGCGCCTGGCAAGGTGAACGTTCTGAGCGTCTCGTACCCGCCGGGCGAGAACGCGCTTGTCTGGACAGTGTCGAGCGAGCAGGCGGGCCCGGCCAAGATACGCATAAGCTACCTGATAGCGAACTTCAACCGGTACTACACCTACCGCGCGATAGC
>DAOVDS010000024.1 GCA_030669415.1 bacterium | reverse complement strand
ACTTCTCCTGGAAACTTCGTGCTCCTGTAATTCTGACGCTGCCGGGGAGGGAGTGGACACCGTCTATTTCGATTGTGACGGGGAGAAACTTGCGGATTGTCGCGGCGTTGGTGAGGAGATGATTTGTCACCCTGGGCGTGGTGAAGTGGGACTCGCCATCGGCCAAAGCGAGTGGCACAAGAAGCTGGTCGGCAAGGTACTCATCAACTACGGCATCGGTTTCGAGAAATGCAAGCAGCTTGTCAACCGCTTCGGAAGCGACTTTTTCGGCAGGCTTGCCGCGTTCGCCGAGCGCGCTGTAGCAGGCACGGCCGTTTTCAAACTCGGCGGGGATTATGATGCAGACGCCGGGGCCGATTGATGGTACTGGCAGAATTTCGTCAGCAGCGTCGAGGCCTGCACGGCCAAGCAGCTTGAGCGCGCGGCGGTTCATGCGCTGTGCGATTTCGAGATTGAGGTTGCCGATTACTGTCAGGACAGAAATAGTTTTCAGCTCGCCGCGCTCGACAAGCGTGAGTGGTGAGATTTTCGTGACAGGTTCGACCTCGACTTTGATTTGCCCGCCGCCCTTGGGATAGAAACCCGCTTGAAGAAGCCGCGCCTTCGTACCAATGCCAAGCTTCTCAAGAAACGGAAAGTACTGAAGCTTCAGGTAATCAAACACGGGTGCCCAGGCATTGTGCGTACCACCGGAGAGGCGCAGGTTAGCCGGCGAGTTTACTCGCCGCGCCGTTTGTTGAGCGTCATTACACGGCGGGCAAGCCCGCCGGCTAACTCCGCCGCCGGCAAGTGCAAGCGGCAAGAGCAGTGTCTGAAGCAGCAGCGAGGTCGAGCCGGCGGTGCCGATTTGGAAGCTGTAGTCTCCGGGACGGATTTCGCCGGGTGTAAATTCGATTTCAGTTGCGCCTCTGGCTGCGTTCTCGCATTTGCCGCCGGAGATTTCGGCGCTGGCGCGTGCGCACTGCACGTGCTGCGGGCGCAGGCCGGGTTTGGTGCGGTTGGCGCGGATATTTATCATGCGAAGCGGCCTGCCGGTGATGAGCGAGAGGGTCAGCGAGGTGCGAAGAATCTGCCCGCCGCCCTCGCCCTCGGAGCCGTCGATTACAACAATGCCATCCGTATGCAAGACGTATTCCCCGATTCTCAATTTCCCCGGGGTGGCGAAGCCACTTTTATGAAAGTCCCTGCGGGACAAACCCGGGGCTTGTTATAACAGGGCCTCGATAATGTCAAACGCGGCCCTGGGCTTCGCGGCTGCTTTGGCTGCTTTTCGCATCTTGCTAAGCTCGTTCGGGTTGTCAATCAGCCATTTTATCTTGTACTGCAGGCTGGTGGCATACTTGGGTTTTATTCCGGCGCCTACTTCGACAAGGTAGTTGGCGTTGTATTCTTCCTGTCCCGGTATGACGGGGAAGGCGACGATGGGCAGGCCGCACGCGAGCGCTTCGCTGGTAGTGAGTCCCCCCGCCTTTGAGATGGCGAAATCGCACGCAGTCATGTACTCATACACGTTGGTCACGAAGCCCAGCACGTGCAGGCGCTTCCGGCTGTCGGCCTTGACTTTCGTGAGCTTGCTGTAGAGCTTCTTGTTGTTGCCGGTTATGAGAATCACATCGAGCTTTCGCTCAACGCCGAGGACCGCCTTTATCGTCTCGTTGACATCGCCGAAGCCGAAGCCCCCGCACATGACGAGCACGGCGGGCACGCCGTCGCGCAGCCTGAATTTCTTTCGCAGTGCCTTTCGGCTGTGGCGCTTCGAGAATACCGGCTTTATCGGGATACCCGTGACAAGCACGCGTTTCGGCCTGAGTTTCTTGTGCCTGTTTACCACCCAGGCGCACTCGTCGGTCGCCACGAAATACGTGTCAGCCAGCTTGTGGAACCAGAAGAAGTGAACGTGGTAGTCAGTCACAACCACGGAAACCGGCACCTTCACCGACTTGCGGACAAAGTGGGAAAGCAGCGAGTTGGATGCCATGAAATGGGTGCAAAGCACGTGGTCGGGGTTTTTCTGTTTTACGAAGTCGGCGACCTTTTTCGCGTTGAGCGTGTCAAGCACGTCGGCAAGCTTGGTGGTTTTGCCGCCGACGCTGCTTTCGTCAAGGAGCTTGTAGAACGCCCCCCAGAAAGCAGGCGTTCGGTTGATAGCCTCAACATAGCTCTGCCGGTAAAACTTCTTCATGGCCTTGCCGCAGATATCGAGGGTGTCAACCCACTCGACCTCGGCGTCGGGCCGTATCTGCGCCGCGGCGTCAACAAGCGCCTGCGAGGCGCTGTTGTGGCCGCCGCCGACGGATGCGGAGAGAATGAGCAGTTTCTTTGCCACTGTGAGTCCTTTCTATACCGGCAACAGTAACGTAGTATTTGCGCGGGCTGAAGCCCGCAGCTAAACATCCGCGGACTAAAGTCCGCGGCTCCCCGGGTGTAAAACCCGGGGCTTGTTAACCGGAGAGCCGTTTGAGTTCGTCTTCGAAGACCTTGTACGAGTCAGCTCCGTACAGGCAGAATACCACCCGCTCCAGGCTGCTGCTTTCTGGCAGGTATTTCATAGTAGTTGTAAGCATGACATTCGCGCAGCGGTCGATGGGGAAACCGAAGATGCCGGCGCTTATCGCGGGAAATGAAACGGATTTCAGGCCCTTTTCATCCGCGAGCTTCAGCGAGTTTAGCGTGGCGTTTCTAAGCTTGGCGTCCTCATCACCTTCGCCCATTCTGGGGCCAACAGCGTGGATTACGTGTCGCGCCTTCAGGTCGCCGGCGCCTGTCATGGCCGCCTCGCCAACGCCAATGGGGCCGTGAGCGTCGCATTCCCGTTGTATTGTGGGCCCGCCTTTTCGGCGGATGGCGCCCGCGACACCTCCACCGAGCTGAAGCTGCGCGTTCGCTGCATTGACAATCGCGTCAGTTTCCATCTCGGTGATGTCGCCCTGGACAAGTTCGATGATGCTGTTCTTCAATTGATATTTCATTAGGGCACCTCCGGAAGAATTTCCCCGGGTATAAAACCCGGGGCTTGTTATTCATCGCAGTTTACCAGGCGAGGGGCTGTTTCCAGGCGGTCTTGAGGTCTTCGAGCTTCTCAGTCACCACCGCCCCACCGCCAAGACCTTTGATTATTAGTTCGCCGGTCTGGGTGGTCCGGCCTATTTCAGCGAATGCGACTCCCTCGAGCGCTTTCTCGAAATCATCCTTGCCGGCAGGCGCCACTTCGACGAGGAAGCGCGAATTGGATTCGCTGAACATGAGGAAGTCGTCCCGCCTGGCGTCACCTTCGAACGGCAGTCGGGCAAGCTCGACCTCGGCCCCTGTCTCTCCCGCGAACGCCATTTCCGCTACGGCGACTGCCAGCCCGCCCTCGGAGAGGTCGTGGCACGCTTTTACCAGACCGGCCTGTATCGCGCCCGAGAGGGCATCGAAGATGCGTTTTGCGTAAGGCGCATCGACCTGCGGTACGGAGTTGCCGATTTTCCCGGAAAGAGCGTAGTAGTGCGAGCCGCCGAGTTCCGGCTTTGTCAGGCCGACTATGTAGACAAAGTTGCCGGGCTCTTTGAAGTCCATGGTCACGCACGAGGTGACATCGTCAATAATGCCGAGCGCGGAAATAAGAAGGGTGTGCGGGATAACGATATTCACGCCCCCCGCCTGGTACTCGTTGTTGAGCGAGTCCTTGCCGGACACGAACGGCGTGCCGAAGACCACAGCCATGTCGTAACAGGCCCTCGCCGCGCGGACGAGCGCACCGAGCCGGTCGGGCTTGTTCGTGTTACCCCAGGAGAAATTATCGAGGAGCGCAACCTGCTCAAGCGAGCCGCCGACGGCTACCTGGTTGCGCAGCGCCTCGTCAATTGCACTTGCAGCCATGTGGTAAGGGTCGATGTCGGAGTATTTCGGGTTCATGCCGCAGGAGATAACAAGCCCCTTCGTGCTGCCGAGCACCGGAGCTATAACGGCGGCATCTGAGGGCCCGTCATTCCTGACACCGGTGAGCGGTTTTATCACGCTTGCACCCTGCACCTCGTGGTCATACTGGCGGATTATCCACTCCTTGGAGGCGACGTTGTAGCTTGAGAGAACAGCCTTGAGCTCGTCGCCGTAGCTTTTCTTCTCAGGCATTTCGGGCTCGGCAAACGCGGGCGGTTCCCAGGTGGCCTGGCGCTCTATGCGCGGGACGCCTTCGTGCAGGAATTCCATGTCGAGGTTGGCGACAGTCTCCCCGTTGTATCGCAGGTGGAGGCGCTTATCGCCGGTGAAGCGTCCGATGACAGAGGCTGTGACCTCTTCGGCGGCGAAGATTTCGAGAATTTCATCGAGCTTCTCGGGCGCAACGGCGAGTATCATGCGCTCCTGCGCCTCTGATATCCATATCTCGGTGTAGGAGAGGCCGTCGTATTTGAGGGGCACTTTTTCCAGGTCCACCTCGACCCCGCAGTGTTCACCCATCTCGCCGACGGCAGAGGAAAGCCCGCCGCCGCCGCAGTCGGTGATAGTGCTGTAGAGGCCGCGCTCGCGGGCCTGTATGATGGTGTCGAGCATCTTCTTTTCCGTGATGGGGTTTCCAATCTGTACGGCGCCGCTTGAGATGGACTCCGATTCCTCGGTCAGCTCGGCCGATGCGAAGGTAACACCGTGGATACCGTCGCGTCCGGTGCGCCCGCCCACAAGCAGCACGCAGTCGCCCTGACTGGGGCGGCGTTTTGTGGATTTCCCCTTCAGCAGCAAGCCGACTGTACCGCAGTAAACGAGCGGGTTCCCGACGTAGCGCGGGTCGAAGTACACAGCGCCGTTGACAGTGGGGATACCCATGCGGTTGCCATAGTCGCGCACGCCTGCGACGACGCCTTTCATAACCCGCTTCGGGTGCAGCGTGCCCCTGGGCAGCTTGTCTCTCGGGTAGTCCGGCTCGCCGAAGCAGAAGACGTCGGTATTGGCGACGGGCCAGGCGCCCAGGCCTGTCCCGATCGGGTCGCGGATTACGCCGCCTATGCCAGTCCCCGCACCGCCGTATGGCTCGATGGCGGAGGGGTGGTTGTGTGTTTCGACCTTGAAGCAGACGTCGTGCTTATCGTCGAAGCTTATCACGCCCGCGTTGTCCTCGAACACCGACACGCACCAGGGCTTGTCAAGTTCGCGGGTAACCTTCGCTATGGTGCTTTTGAGCAGGTTGTCAACAAGCTCTCCGTTATAGTTGATTATTCCGCGAAAGGTCTTGTGGACGCAGTGCTCGCTCCAGGTCTGCGCGACAGTCTCGAGTTCGCAGTCGGTGGGTTTTCTGCCCAATGTGTTGAAGTAGTCTCGCACTGCGTGCATCTCGTGAGTATTCAGGTGAAGCTGTCCCTTGACCGACAGCTCGAGGAGTTCCTCGTCGGAAAGGCCCACGAGGTCCACATGCTGCAGGTTGAGCTCGTACTGCGCAGGTGTCGGTGGTATCTCAAGCTTCCTGGCGTCGTAGATGAGGTCCTCTATCACCTCATTGGCCAGCACACGCGACCCGATTTCGGCAAGCTGACTGCTGTCAAGCTCGCCGTAGAGCAGGTACTTGCGCGCAGTCTTGATGCGCTTGAGCTCAAGGCCCATGTCTGTGAGCGCCTTGCGGGCGGACTCCTCGACGGGGTCCATCACTCCCGGCTTTTTCACCACCTGGATAATATCCGGCGAACCGGTTTCCTGGTCGAAAACGGGCTTGTTTATGGCGTAGGTGTTGACAACCGGGTCTGCAAGAAGCCCCGTGGCGACTCTGCGGGCCTGTGCATCATCGAGCTCGCCCTCGAGCAGATAGACCTGCGCGGTTTTCACACACTCGACACCTTCGACGCCGAGGTCGCGGATGTCACCCTGTATCGCCTGTGCAAGCAGGTCGATAAAATCTTCCCTTACGGCAACTTCAATCTGGTAAAGCAAAGGGTTCTTCCTTTCTCGAACAGTGCAATCTGGTCCGGCTTGCCCTCTCAAAAAGTGATTTGGCAGGATACTTGAAGAAGAGAATTCTTTCAAGCAAAAACTTGGAACCGGGCAAGCGCCAAGTGGCGTCTAACCGTATAGAATTATGGCCTTGACACTGAATATCACCCCGGCTATAGTGTTTTTGAGTTCTGGCTGCAGGGGGATTTGCATGGATGACCTTGATTTCAATCTCGATGAAGTAGATGCCAAGCCACTGGACGAAATTGTTGACACTACCCATTTCAAACTGATTAGGAAGCTGGCTGAAGGCGGGATGGGGGCGGTATACGAGGCTGTGCAGCTCGGCACTGAAGGGTTCGAGAAGACGATGGCCATAAAGACCATCCTCGAAGACTATTCCAGCAATCCCGAGTTCGTGGAGATGTTTATCGGAGAAGCGAAGCTGGTCGCGGACCTGGTGCACCAGAACATTGTGCAGATATACCAGCTCGGAAAGCTCAACAAGATATACTACATAGCCATGGAGTACATAAACGGCGTTGACCTGGGCGCCTTCATGGACCGACACAACAAGCTCGGCGTCGAGCTGCCGGTGGACATGGCGACCTTCATAATCAGCCGCGTCAGCCGGGGTCTCGAGTACGCGCACGCGAAGAAGGACCGCGAGGGCAACCTGCTCAGGGTGGTGCATCGCGACATCAGCCCGGGCAACATAATGATGACGTGGGAAGGCGTTGTGAAGGTAACCGACTTCGGCATCGCCAAGGCGCGCAACCTGATGAAGGACCGCGAGGGAGAGGTGCTGCTGGGCAAGATACAGTACATGAGCCCGGAACAGGCGGAGTTCAAGCAGACTGACCACCGCAGCGACATCTTCAGCCTCGGAGTTGTCATGTACGAGCTTCTCTCAGGCAAGCAGTTGTTCGCCGATGAGAACACGGTAGTCGCACTGCGCAACATCTCGGTCAAGAAAATTCCGCCGATACGAACCGTCAACCCGCGTGTACCAGAAGAAGTGGAGAAGATACTGAACAAGGCACTCGAGCGGGACAGGACAAAGCGATACCAGTTGGCGGGCGGGTTCGGATACGACCTCGAGTACTACATGTACAACAACCGCTTCGGCCCGACCAACGTCACTCTCGAGAAGTATCTTGCCAAGCTGTTCCCCGACAAGGCCAAGCAGAAACCTGATGACGAGAAGAAAATCCTGACCAAGTTTGAATAGACGAGCGCAGTGGTTGCGCACTTGAGATAGACGCACGAAAGGGCTCGGGGAAGCGAGTCGAAGCAATCGAACCCGACTCTACAAAAAGTGGCTGTGCCACAAGGAAGCTGTCATGCGAAGGTTTATCTTCCTGTTTCTTGCCACCTTGCTCCTGGGGCTTGTAACCCTCGGCCAGGCCCAGGAGGAAGAGGACGTCACCAGCACCCAAGTGTGGATAAACGAGTACACCGAGGGCGCTGATATGCTTGCCTACGCGGCAAGGGAAGTCGCCAAAGGCAACTACAAGTCATCCATAGAGGTCTATCAGGGCCTTATCGAGAAGGTGCGCAAAGAAAAGGATTTTGCAACACGAGTGGTTGAATCCGGCGAGGGCATCTACCTGCCGCTGCGCAAGCGCTGCTACGAAGAAATACTGAAGCTCCCTCCAGAGGGTCGCGAGATCTACGGCATCCTCTACGAGGCCAAGGCCGACAGGATGTATGAGCAGGCTGCCGCCAAGCAGGATGTGCACGGCCTTGTGGTTGTTGCGCAGGACTATCTCGTCACCCCGGCAGGCAGGAAGGCGTGCCTGAGGCTTGCCGACCTGTGTATCGAGAACGCGGAGTACTCGCTTGCCCTGCACTACCTCGACACTCTCACCAACTACCATTGCCGTAACAGCGAGGAACCTGCGCTGTGTGCCCTCAAGCGCGCGGCATGCCTGCTGCAGTCGGGCGAGAGTCCGGCTGCCAAGCGGATTCTGGTGTATCTCCAGAAAGAAGACATAAGCGAGGATGAGAAATCAATCCTCAAGACCCTGCTCGAGCTGTGCAAGTACGCCCCCTCCGCGACCAGGGAGGTCTTCAACAGCTACTACGACGGCTTCGTGGACCTCGAGACCCCTCCATCCGTCGAGCTCGTAGAGAAACCCAAGAAAGGCGGCCCCGACCCACTCGACTGGAGGTTCCGTCTCGAACGCAAGCCCCCGCAGCAGACCAACAGAGGCTACATGGTCGCCAGTGGCATGGCCGAGGGCACGAGAGGTTTCGACCTCTTCCCCGTTTTCTACAACGACCTGCTGTTTGTGAACGATTCGACCCGCATCTATGCCCTCGCGGCGGAGGGAGGCAAGATAAAGTGGCGCGAGCCGGACGAGGAGTCCTCGAAAATCCGGGGCCTTCCTCTCGGGTGCTTCGTGGCAGACGGCAAGCTCTTCGCGGTGCTGCGAAACACCAATACATTCAGTGCGCCCCGCCGGAGAGGAAGGGGTCAGGCCGTCCCGGCAGTATCAGCCGTTAATGAGCTGTACTGCTTCGACGCCAGGCGCTTCGGTAACAACCCGCCACTGTGGCGGACTGCGCCAATGCGCGAGACGACAGACCTGCGCCAGACGAGCTTCACCTGCATACCGTGCGTGGACGGCTCCCGCGTGTACGTAACAGGAGTTGAGATCACTGAGCAGGACCAGAACTACAATGTCTGCTGCTTCAGCACAAGCGGCAATTTCCTGTGGGAATCACGTTTCTGCGCGACGAAATGGACCGGGCAGCGCAGCCTGCTGAGGGCGGCGTCACTCGCAGTCAGCAGGGGCAAGGTGATTGTCTGCACGAATGTGGGAATCGCGGCGGCGCTCTCGGCCTTTACGGGCGAGCTCGAGTGGATATACCGATACCCCCAGACCACGTCCGCCGACCCCGCGACCAGGGTGCAGGTTCCTCCAGTCACCTGGCAGCCGACACCGCCAATAGTGTGGTACGGGACCCACCCGTCCGATGGAAAGCCGTGCGAGGCGCTGGTCCTCGCGCCGGGTGATTCCGACTTCATTCTCGGCTTCGACATGGTCGCCCGCAGACTCCTCTGGCGCTGGGAGCGCACCAACCACACCTTCGTAATAGGGCCGCGCGGAGAGGACATCTTTGTCTATGGAGGCACATCGCTGGAGAGCTCCGACCTCGTCGTGCGCCAGCACCGCATTCCCGACGGCCTGATACGGTGGGAAGCGAAGCTGCCAGTCGAGGCGTTCGAGGGGCAGGACCTGGTGTTTGGCAAGGGCATTGCCACACCCAAGGCGCTTTACATCCCGTGCTCGAAACAGCTTCTGACAATTGTGGACGGCAAGGATGAGAGGGCTTACTTCGGGAAAGTCTCAGCATCCGCGACCTGGTACAGCTTCAAAGAAGAAGAGGAGGAGCCCAAGTCTACCGAAGCGCCTGCTGACTTGGAGCAGGAGCGCCTGCGACGGATTCTTGCCGCGCAAAGACGTGGGTACGCAGGCCAGTCTCAGCAGCAGCCTGACGAGACTCGGCTGCGCGGCAACCTCCTGCTTCTGCCGGACAGGATAATTACTTCCGGCTACCTCTGGACAAACTGTTTCAGGCTGCGAAAAGGCGAGGACAAGTAGCTCTGTGCTCAATCAGTCATTGCGAGGAACGAAGTGACGTGGCAATCTCATACGTTTGGGTTTGCTTCGCTTCGCTCGCAACTTCGGCTTCGCCTTCGGCTCGCAATGACAGGCTACCTGCAGAACTGTCGCGGTAACCAAGTAGCCTGAGCAGGCGGATTTTTCTTGATTTATGCCGCGCATTGCGGTATAATGCCTCAGTTGCAGCCATGGAGAACTACTGTGAAGTACTGCCTGGTTCCGGTATGCATAGCTGTGCTTGCCCTGCTTGGCGCGTGCGGGTCGGCGCCGAAAGAGGTCGAGATGAAATCGGCTTTCGAACCCGCCGACTTCAGTGAGCCACGGCCTCTAATTGGACCTCCGGATTACACCAGGGACTGGCGCAGTGTCGCGGATATTGCAGGACCCACGGAGTACCCCGCCTATGTGGTGCAGATACTCTGGAAAAGGCTCAACTGGCGAATGACCCTTTCCGGCGAGTGGGTTGACGACATTGTCGAAGATATGCAGAGGCGCTACCGCTGGGACAAGAAGCTCAAGGAGTGGGTAGCTGAAAAAGGCAACCCGGAATGGCCCAGGTAAGCTTATCTCCCTACCACAGAAATGTTACCCTGAAGTAGATATGGTCTATCCCATCCCTGCCGAACCCGTGGGCGAAACCCACATCCAGCGCGAACCCGCCGAGCCGCTGGTAGAAGAAATCCGTAGTGAGCCGCAGTCCCGCGCCCGCGCCCGTCTTGAACTTGCGCAGGTACATCGGGCCGGACCACGCATTCCCGGAGTCGGCAAACAGATAGCCGGACAGCTTTCTGAAAAAGACGGGCCTCGTGGCAGGCCCTCCCTCAATCAGCCAGAGTGGAAAGCGGTACTCGAGCGTGACCACTGCCGCATGCGTGCCAAGGAACTTGTTGGCTTTGAACCCGCGCAGAGGGATGAGCTCGGCACTTGAGAACGGCAGGGCCTGCCCCGGCCCCCCAACCTGGAAGAAGCTGCGCTTGTCAATAATGTCGCCATCGCTTGCACCACCTGTCACGCGCACCATCACCACGTGGTGGTCCGCGAGCCCAACGGAGACGTATTCGGACCAGCTCAGGGTGAGCGAGTTAATGCGGTAATCGCTGCCCAGCGATGGCAAGGCGGACTTGGCACTCAACCCCACCTCCCTGCCGTCGGCCGCGCTTATGCCCTTCCTGTAGAGCTTCACATTCTTGAACAGACCCGAGAGATACACCGAGCCGAGCTTGCCTGTTCCGGGCACCGTCCCGCCCGGTTCGAGGTGGCTGACCCTCTCGAAGCGCTTGTGCTCGCAGCCCAGGGCGAGCTTAACCTGGGTCTCTGTCGAGCGCCACACTGAAGCTGCGAGGCTAACATCCAGTACGCTCTGGTCTTCCCAGTAATCTACATATTCGCCAGCTATGTCTTCCATGAGGTCTTCAAAGAAAACAGGCTGCCTGTAGGCCTTCACAGAGGCAGTCAATGGCACACCGCTGTACTTGCACCCTTCGTAGTCATAGAGAAGACCCATGACCGGCCGGTCAAGAGAAGCGTTGTAACCGAGGTGAAGCGTGTAGAAGTGCTTCTCAAGGATGTCGGTTCCGGCCACCATCGCGCCGAACTCACCCGTATCGTAAACGAACGGTGTCCATGCTGTAGGCAGAATGGTCCGGGCAGCGCTGTAGCTTCGAGTCGTGCAGGTGTGCACGGGCCGCTCATACTTCATGTCCGCAAGAAGAGACTCGAACGGCTGCGCCTTTGGTGCGTTTTTAATCTTGACCGGGGCGGTGTGGATATCCCAGCCGTCGCTCGAATACCCCGCGAACACAAGAGTGCCTCCATCCGGCGAGAGCGACCCCGACAGGGCGCCGCCCAGAACGTTGGTCAACTGCACAGTCTCCTTCGACTCGAAACTGTAGGCGAAGATGTTGTAGATACCAGTCCTGCTTGATGTAAAAAGCAGGTACTTCCCGTCAGGCGACCAGGAGGGCGCAAGGGCCTGTGCCCTGCCATCAGTGACCACCTGCGCATCGCTGCCGTCAGGATTCGCGACGCAGACTTGCTGCAGCTTGCCCGGCACAAGCTGCACGAAGGCGATTTTTTTGCCATCAGGCGCCCACGCGCAGCCGGAATAGAAGCTCATGTCACTGGTCTGGGTGAGATAGGTAACCTGCCTGTCTTGGGCCTTGAGCTCAAGCATAGCAAGGTCGCTGTTGCCGGAACCGGAGTTCACCGCGAAAAGAATCTTCTTACCGTCAGGTGACCACGCGGGCGTCCTGGCACGGAGACCCCTGGTCAGCCTTCGGACCGCACCGCTTTCGAGTTCGTAGACGTAGAGGTCACTGTAGAGATACAGCCCGCGCCAGAAGTCAAGCATGGCAAAGACGATTTTCTTCCCGTCAGGCGACCAGCTCAGGCTCTCAATCCCGCCATGGTAAAGGAGCCGGTCATCCTGGCCGAAGCAGTTCATGAGGCGAAGCTGGGTACGGCGGTCGCCCCCGCGGCTGATGTAGGCAATGCGTTTCCCATCAGGCGAGAATCTCGGCTCGACAGTTCTGTAGCCCGTGTTTGTGCGCCGTCTCGAAAACGTGAGCTTTTTCTTCTCTACCTCGGCCCGCTGCTTCTCGTACCTGGCTTTGAGCGCCGCGTGCCACTGGGCCCAGAGCTTCTTGTAGGGAAGCCGGGAGAATACCCGCAAACCGTTCTCTCCAACCGGGTCCAGCAAGAGCCAGTACGCGGAGATGGCGACCGCCTCAATCTGCCCGGGCAGCCAGGGCACGACAGGGCCAAGCACGCAGCTCTGCCCCCTGAATATCTCGAGAAGCCGCTCTTCCCCGAACCGGTCGGCAAGATACTGGCAGAACATTGCACCGTACACATACTGCGTGGCCATGGGCCACGAGTCCACACCCGCCTGCGCCTGGGACATTGTGTTGAACTTTTTCTCAAGCACCGCGGCCCTCAGAATCATGTCGAAATACGGCCCGCGGATTCGGCCTCCTCTTGTGTGCTTGGTCTCGTTGTAGACGGCGTAGCCTTCGTGAATCCAGACAGGCATGAAGATATTCGGGATTGTGCCTACACTCCTGCCGAATACTTTCCTGAGAACGGACTGCACCCCGTCTGCCATGTCCAGAGTCAGGATGTGCGCATACTCGTGGGTGATAATCATTCGCAGCCAGTCATCCGTGAATGTAAGCTCAAGCTCCGAAAGGCCCGGGCCTACCGGGTACAATCTTATCGTGTTTCTCGGCAGAGGGGTCGCCAGGCCGTTCACGGAGTCGTACCAGTCAAGCACTACGATGTGAGTCCTGTCCGAAAGCTCCACCTTTATGTCTTTTGACAGCCTTGTGTGAACATCCTCGGCAATATCCGCTACTTGCACGGCGAGCTGCTGCGAGTCCTCCGTGAAGTGCACGAAGAAATGCTCGCTCTCAAGCGTGCGCCAGCTCCCGTCCGGCACTTTGCCCCGGACACTGCCGGTTCTCCCCTCCTGCGCAAACGCAGGAGACGCCGGCAGGAGAACAAGAACAGCCAGGACAAACGCTCCTGCAAGAATGTTTCTCATACGGTTGTTCGAGAAAGGTGACATTGCTCAAGAAGTTAGCACGAGCCGGGGGCGGTGTCAATCACCAAAACTGATGCAGGCCCGGGTGGTCTCCGCGACAGTATTGTAGGTAATCTCTGCGCGCCGGGTCACAGGGGCCTTGAACTTACGAAGCCCCGTCCGCCGGACGGCGGATTCAGCCCGGGGGGTTTCGGTGACTGGCCCCCGCCTTGAGTGGAAAAAGAGGCGGGGCTTCAGAATCCACCTACAGAAATGTCTTGCACACCCCGGGTGTTCCAATGCTCTGAAAACAGTTTCATGGAAGTGCACAAAAGAACAGCCCTGTTTTCAAACAGGACTGTTTTCTTGAACAGGCCGCGCAATCAGAATCCGTGCGCCTTCTGAATATCATATGCGAGCACCGAGGCCTCTTTCAGAATCTTCTCCCAGTCCCAGATACCGCCCTTCTTGTGCTGGATATTGTGTTCTTCATAGTAGTCCTGAATCTCGTAGAGTTTCTTGATTGCCTCGTCGCAGAGAGGCATCGCCTTATCCAGAAGCTCGTCCCTCTGTTTCTGATTCTGTAACCTCATGGCATCGTGGTAGAGCTTGCTCGCCTTCATCAACAGGTCGTTCGCATCCTTCTTGAGCTGCGGCTCGTTGAATACCTCTTCCTGACCGTTTGTTTCTGTCGGTCGGCTGCCGGCGAGTGCTGCAATCAGGATAATAAGCAGGACAGGCCCGGCAACAAGCGGTATTATCCACACCGGGAACTTCTTCTCCTCTTCCTCTTCACCGTATTCCTCGTCTTTCCTGGTTCCGCGCTCCACCTCGGGCATATTCTGCTCCTTCCAGTCAGCTCAGTCGCCTGTGCCTTCCATCTTGGTTGCGCCACTTATCTTGCGGTTAAGTTCCTGATACAAGCTCTCAATATCGTAGTTGTGCTCCGGATACTCCTTCAGCAGCTTGTCAAGAATCTCCTGAGCGGGGCGAAAATGCCGCTCCAGAGCTTCCCTAACAAGCTTGTTCTTCTCTTCCTGAGAGCCCGCGTTGGTGGCCTGACGGTAAAGCGTCGCCCCCTGCTCCATCAGGTTCTTGGCCTGCTCATACTTTAGCTGAGGAAACGGTTTGGCCTTTGGCGCGGATTGCCCGTATCGCTGCCCCGACGATTCGCTCCCGCCACAACTCAAAAGTAGAAAAACAAGCAGCGCGATTGGAATGAGAAGACTCGTGCCGGAGAAAAGCGGTAGGTGCTTTCTCATCCTGTGCCTCGCCTAATAGCCTCCGCCACTGCCGGTACCTGTCTTTCTCTGGACTTCGTACATATCCTTCGACACGCTCTGCATCCTGCCGTAGAACCGGGTGTTAGGGTAACGCTTGTCCAGTTCTTCGTACATGGGGTAGGCCTGCGCGAAGCAATCATACGCTTCCTGGTAATACGAGGTCGCAGCAGACAGGCCGCTCTCTTTCTGGACCTGCTCGGCAGTCCTCCACGCATTCCCGCCCCGGTTCACAAGCTCATCGGCGCGCTTCTCCATCAGCAGGACTTGAGCGTCATCATTCCTGCGGCCCGTGCGTCCAGGCCGGCTGTTGGATGAACCGCTTGCCGCGACAGCTATGATTATGATTAGCAGTATGACCCCGCCGGCGATTCCGAAGTAGACCATTGGGTTCTGCTGCTTCTTCTGGCCGGCGTAGTAGTAACCTTCGTATTCATCGCCGTTTGCTTCGGAGCGCCTGCGGTTATAGCCGCGCCTGTCGTGGGTGTCCCTTATGCTCCCGCGCCGCCGCTCGGGACCGGTGTAGGTGCCCCCGCGCCTGCGGTCATTGCGGCGCCTGTCATAACGATGTGCCATGCGGACCTTCCTCAGCAGAATTGGCCCCGCCTAACCCTCCAATATGCAAATTATACGCCACCAGGTCATGTTGTCAAGCTATTTATTGTTTCCCCGTCCCTGCGACAGGCTCTACAAGCGCTGCCCGCCCGGCACCTGAGACGGTGGTCCGGGTGGCCGAGGCAGGCACAAAAGCTGTCTCGCCTGCGCCAAGCTCCAGTAACACCCCTCGCCATTCGACTTCGAGAGCGCCTTCAAGCACTGTGAGCGACACGAACTTCCCGCCTTCAAGCTCGACGCGCTCACCCCCCGGGGCGACCTCAAGCAGGCGGAAATGCTCGCCTCGATGCAGGACGGTCATCCGCCCGGCGCGCACCGGCCTCTGCCTGAGCCTCAAGGGAGGTTTGCAGGCAAGCACTTCACGAGCCTTGTCCCTGTGAAGCTGCCGGCCCAGGGATGTTCTGTTCCAGTCGTCAACACGATACGTGAGGTCGGAGTTCTGCGAGACCTCAAAGAGGACAATGCCTTTTCCTATCGCGTGAAGCGTGCCCGGAGGAACCGCGATGACATCCCCTGCTTCCACTGTGACGTAGTTGAGACAGTCCCTGTAGCTGCCCTGCTCGCACAGCTCAACAAGCTTCTCGAAGGGAAGTTCGCGTGCCGTACCAAGAACCAGGGAAGCCCCCGGCCTCGCATCCACAACAAGCCAGGCCTCCTCCTTGCCGGGGTCGCTCTCACCGGCAGCCCTTGCCGCACAGTCATCGGGGTGAACCTGTATTGAAAGCCAGTCAGTTGCGTCAACGAACTTCACGAGCACCGGAAGATTGCCTCCGTATGCGGCGCTGACGGCGGCCCCGAGCATAACTTCGGGGTTGGCATCAATTGCCTCAAGAAGTGACTTCCCGGCCAGCGGGCCTGAGGCAATCACGTTGGAATTGTCAGGGCGGGCGGAAAGCTCCCAGGACTCGCCTATTTTCTCACCCTCGGGCAGGGAGCGTCCAAAAAGGCGTTCCAGGCTGCGCCCTCCCCAGGGCTTCGGCTTCAGTACCGGCTCCAGCAGAAAAGGCGCTATGTCCAACTATTTCGCCTCCAGTTTCAGAACAACCTGGATTTTTCTGCCCCTGGCGACCACCGTCATCTTCAGCTTGTCGCCGGGCTTTTTGCCCTCAAGCATCCCGGCGAAGTCGTCAAAGGATGCCGTGCTTTTGCCGCTCACCGCCACAATGACATCTCCCGCCCTGAGACCGGCCTTGTCTGCGGGAGAATTCGTTTTGACCTCTTCAACAAGAAGCCCACCCTCAAGATTCAACTGGTAGCGCAGGGCATCACTTGCCTCGGAAACCCTCACCCCCACATAAGGGGGGCCTCCCCTGGGTGTTTCAACTTCCTCCTCGCGGGGCTTTCCGAACTCTTCATCAAGCAGCTTCTTGACCTTCTTCTTGACCTCTTCCTGCTCCGACTCCTCCTTGTCCTTCTCGCCGAAGCGTTTTTTGAGCAGGTCGAGCATCCTGTCTATTTCCCTGTCAAGTTCGTCACCCTCTGGCGGCTCCACGTCTTCTTTCTTCTCCGGTTTTTTCTCCTCTTCCCCGCCGCCGAAGAGCTTCTCGAACTCCTTGAGCGCCTTTTCAACTTCCCTGCCAAGTTCCTTCAACGCTTCCTTGTCTTCGAAGAGCTTCTTGATCTCCTTTTCCAGCTCCTTGAAGGCTTCCTCTCCCAGCAGCCCCTTCGCCGCCTCTGCCAGACCGCCCTTGGCATCACCCAGCAGCTTCTCCAGCTCCCTGATGACTTTCTTGACGTCAACCTGCTCACCCAGCAGCTTCTTGAAGTTCTCAAACAGCTTCTTCGGGTCGGTCTCCCGCAGCCGCTTGCCCAGCTCCTCGTAGAATTTCTTGAGCTCGCCGGGCGTCAGCTCGTTCTGCAGCTCCTTCATAAGCTTGCCGAAGTCCTTGACCCCGGTGCCTTCGACATCCTTGCCCGCCTTGAGCGTTGGCAGTGCCTCCTTAATCGCATCAATCGGTATGGCATACGTCCTGTTGATGAATATCATGACCGCGCCGTTTATTCCGACAAGCTTCCCATCCTGCGCGACAAGCGGGCCGCCGGAGTTGCCCGGCACGGATTTTATGCCTGTCTTTATGGCATTCACATAGAACCTTTCGAACCCCTGCACCGGCACATTGCGCTTGAGCGCAACGACCTTTCCGTATCCTATCCACGGCTTGTTGTCCTTGCACTGGCCGCCTGGATAGCCCAGGGCCATTGTCGGCTGTCCCACCTTGAGCTTGCCTGATTCACCCAACTCGAAGTAAGGCAGGCCCTTCGCCTCAATCTTGAGAAGTGCATAGTCATTCACATAGTTCTGGCCCAGCAGCTTCGCCTTGTATGTCTTGCCGTCTGGAAAAGTCACTGTGAGGCTGTCCTTCGAATGAACCACGTGCGAGCAGGTGATAATCAGCCCGTCCGACGAGATAACAGCCCCGCTCCCGCTCACCTGGCGCTTCGTGCCCGGAATCGCGTTTCGCACAAGAACGGTCTTGGGCGCAGCCTGCTTGAGAGTTTCGGCAAACAGCTTCTCAAGCTCGTTCGCCTCCTGCGCTAGAGCGAAGCTCGCGACCATAAGCACCGACGCGAGCAAGAGTGCCGACTTCTTCAACATCTCAACCTCCTCCCAGAGCCTGGGCTCGCAATATGGGGTTTAGTCTTATCGCTTACCCGCGTCTTCCCGTGCCGTCTCGATTGTTTATCCTGCCCGTGGGTGCTACCCGCTTCACAGGGTCATATCCGCCGCGGTTAAACGGATTGCACCTCAGTATCCGCCAAATCCCGAGACAGACACCTTTAAGAAGTCCCTTTGCCGTTATCGCCTCTATCATGTACTCACTGCACGTGGGCTCGAACCTGCAGTGCTCACCAAGAATCGGGCTCAAGCCCCGCTGATACAGCCGGATAACCCAGATTGCCACGCGCTTCAATTCATCTTCTCCCCGGCCAGTCTTGACAAGTCCACCAGGCTCCTGGTGAGTGCCTTCAACTCCCGATTCGCTCCCACCCGCGGTATTACGACAATGTCCGCAGAGCGCGGGAGTCTTTCCCGGTTTAGCCGGAACGCCTCGCGAATCAGCCGCTTAATCCTGTTTCGCACCACGGCATTCCCGTGCCGCTTCCCCACAGCCATGCCCAGGCGTGGATAGCTAAGCTCCGTGGGCAAGACATAAACCACAAGATTCACATCCGCGGCGCTGCGCCCGCCGGCAAACACTGCATCGTAGTCTCTTTTCAGACTCAGCCGCCTGCGCCTGGGGAATTTATAGCTCGCTGACATCACAACAATTATAACCCCACATGTCCGGAAGTCAACATTTCCCTGCATTCGTAGCGAACAGAGTCTTCACCGTTGCTTGACAAGAGAGGACAACTTTGTGCGCTACGTAATAATTGTGTAAAAGTTACTGGAAATGGTGGCAGGCTGCGAGGGTGCATCGTATAGTTCAACAAAGGGTTCTGCGAAGGTTTTCCAAATTCTATTATTGCGATAAGGAGGAAGACAAGATGAAACCATTGCGGCGCAATTGGACAGGATGTATCCTGTTCTTCGGGTTCATCATGCTTGCACTCGTGCTCTGTGGTTGTCCCGAAAGGTGCCCCTGGCCGAAAGGAAAAGAGTATCTCGACAAAAGGGATATGGATGGTGATGGAAAAGACGACTACTTAGCAAAACAACTCTTTCCCGATGAGGCCGGAACCATTGTCGAGATGTGGGCTACCGCCAACTGCTGGAGGGGGCGATACGTGCCGATTCAGCCCATGTCCCCGCACGCATACTGGATAGGGCTATGCAAGTATCGAGAGGGAGCAAATAGACTGTTCGGGAAGGGCACAAAAGACGAGAACAAGAACGGTGTGCCGGATATTCTGGAGAAAGTGGACTATGCCAATACAAATAGGGAAACCGGTATTACCGACGGATACCATTTTGATGCTACTGCAGACCCGCCTCACCTGAGGGTTGTGCGGTATGAGAGTTTTGAGAAGTTCGAAAAGCGTGAAGATGGCGAAGAGCTTTACAATGGTCCCGCCCCAGAAAACCTCAAAGACCTCGAGGAGATAGACCCTCCTGACGAAGCTGAATCACCGGATGACAGAGCAGAGAAAAGAAGGTCACTCCTTTACCAGCCCCTATATTTCGTACCAGAGAGACGCGGCTGCACCTGGCGCTACTTTATTTTCATATACAAGCGCTTTCCGATGGTTTTCAAAGCAGGTGATACTATTGCAATTAGCGGAGAAGGTATTGAGTCGGCATGCGTCCACGGCCTGGCTCGGAAAAACAAGTTCGGCGGTTGGCGCCTCAAAGAGCTTGATTGGAACTACGTCACTTTCGAGGCGACGCGTGACGCGACAGTTGGTGGTGCTTTCGGGTGTTTTTCAGTAACTGCGCCACAGGCAAAAGAGGGAAAGGTGCGCTGGTTGTGGGAAAGTCATGCGCCTGTCGGCGGCTTCTGGGATGAAACCCTCGGTCCTGCTTCGGTGGATGAATAGCTTCCCACCCCTGTTTTTGTGTGGAGAGCATAGAGAATGTCAGTATGGCGTTTCATGCGCGCTGCTTTTGTGGCAATCCTCCTATTGGTTGTTCCGTGCCTCTCTTCTTCGTGCGCCAGATACAAAACGTCTCTCCTAGTAGAACATCTTATTCTCTTCAATCTGAGCAATGGCCCCATCTGGCGGTACTCTGTGTCCATCCACTTGGATTGTCCAATACACTTTGAACCTGGTGATACTATTAGGATTGCAGGTGAAGGTATCGAGTCAGCATCGGTGGAGGGGGAGGCACGCGAGGAGGAGTTTGGCGCTTGGCGCGTTAAAGAGTTCGATTGGAAGTATGTCATTTTCGAGGCGACGTGCGAGGCGACAGTTAGCGGTGGTGCCTTCGGGTGTCTTTCAGTGACCGCACCAAAGGCAAAAAAAGGGAAAGTACAATGGTGGTGGTTAGTTCAGTCTATCGGCGGCTGGACTGACGAAGCCCTCGGCCCTGCCTCGGTTGCCAAATAAGGTGTAGCGTCAGCGCTATTTTTGCAACTGCTCCTGTAACTTGCGAAGCTGCTCGCTCTGCGGATAGAGGCCCAGCCCCTCCTCGACAGCTTTCTGCGCCTGCTCTTTCTTGCCTGTTTTCTGGTAGGTCATTGCCATGCCCAGGAAGACCTGCTCGCCCATTTCCTGGTTGAAGTTCTGCTCCTTCGCCCGTTTCGCCAGCTCGGTGAAGTCTTTTTCCGCCTGCTTGATTTCACCCGGCGAGTGGTAGCACCACATCCCTCGCGTGAGCAGCGCCTCGTTGTCATTCGGGTTCTTCTTGAGCACCTTGTTGAAACAGTCGAGAGCCTTTATGGCAGCTTCACCCATCTTCGGGCCGTAGACCATGGGGTTTTCTTTCATCTTCACCTGCAGGTATGTGAGCTCGGCGCCGCAGGCGTTGCCCTGGTTGAAGATGAGGTCGAGATTATCAGGGTCGTTTGCGAGCGCGTCCGCATATATCTTCGCCAGCTCTTCTGTTATCTCCTTGAGCGCCGCCTCGTCCCGCAAATGCCATATCTTGTCGGAAAGCTCGCGCATAAGCTTCCTGTCACCCGGTGCGAGCTCAATCCGGGAAAGCAAGTCTTTCAATTCACCAATCAGCTTCGCAGTTTCTGCATCTTCTGTCCCGGTGCTCTTCTTGTCCGGCTTCTTCGCCTCCGATGGCTGCCCCGCTGGCCCTGCCAGCTTTCCCGATTCAACTGTCTCTTTCAGGCTTGCGTAACGCGCCTTTACATCCTCAAGTTCTTTCTGCGTGCTGTCAAGTTGGGCAGTCAGTTCATCCACCTTCGCCTGCAGTATCCGGGCTTTTTCAGTCTCGTCCTGTTTCTCCTCCTCGCTTATCTTGAACTTGTCTTGAAGAGCATCTTTCGATTGCTCCAGCGAAGTGTTGCGGACCTCAAGCACAGCAATCGTGCCCTTGTTTCTAAAGTGCAGAATCAGGCCTCCTATGGCAAATCCAACCACAAGCGCGGAAATCAAACTGACAACGCGCATGGCATCCCCCTTCTCGCTGACTTCGTGAGATTTTGGCGGTCAACTGAGGTCAGTAAAGCAGAAAGCAGTCGGTAATTCAATCAAGAAGAATAGGAACAGCGCAGGGAAACTGCTTCAAGCAGCGAGTCCGCGCCGGCGAACGGGACAAGTACGTCGCTTCGCATAAGGCACGGCCGCCAGTGCCCGTCGGAAGTCACTCGCATCTTCGTACACTTCTCGCAGAAATGCTGGTGGAACGGCCGTACCACCTCGACATCCACACCCGGCAGATGGTACTGCCTGCGGCCCTGCAAACGCCGTACTGTTACTGACTGGGCGCGGTTCTTCAACTCTTTCTCTATAGGGGCGAGGTCGAAGTAGTATTTGTCGAAATAACCGTTCCCGGTCGGAATGAGCTCGATAATCTGGAGCGTCGCATCCTGCGCCTTCGCAAACTCTATCATGTGCTCTATCTCGCCGTCGTTGACTCCCTTGAGCACCACCATGTTGAGCTTGGTGTTCTCGAATCCCGCTTCCTTGGCGGCTTTGAGCGCCGGTTCCACCGCATCAGCGGTCTTGGGCAGCACGCTTGAGGACAGCGAATCACACCCGATGTTGAGCCTGTCAAGCCCCGCCTCCTTGAGCATGACCGCGCGACCGGGAAGCAGCGTCCCGTTTGTCGTGAGCGACACCTCCTCGAACCCCACATCCTTGGCTGAGCGGATTATCTCGTAGATGTCGGCGCGAAGAAGCGGCTCGCCACCCGTTATCTTGAGCTTCCGGATGCCGTACTGGCTGCAGGTCTTCACTATCTCGCACGCCGTTTCCGTTGACATCTGTTCGCCCGGCGCCTCCTCGCCCTCGTGGTGGCAGTAGGCACAGCGCAGGTTGCACTCCTGTGTTATTGACATTCTCAGATGCGTTACCGGCCGTCCTTCCGGGTCGATTAAGTTGCCTGTGCTCACTTCCAGCCCTTCCATCCCAGGATTTGTGTCGAGCTTGACATGATACCGGAAATCCCACCCCGCGGCAACATTTTTCTCCGAAATTCTGTGACCGGCTGCTGCTGAGAACCCGTTTACGAATCTGCAAATCATCTGTGAAAAGACTTCTTTACACACCAAGGACTTACGTCGAGTTTTTGACAAATAACTCGTGTATAAGAAAGGAGATATCGAGACCGGGGAGAAGGGTGATATTTTCCTTTTGCCTCTTCCCAAAGAACAGCTTTTGCACACGTCAACCTCGCAAGAAAAAATACAAATTGTCAAAGACTCTTTTCCCCGGTTACGGCGACAGGCGGGTTTCCGGTAGTTGCTTAACTTCATGTCAATCAACACCTTGCGTAAAAGTGTCAGGTTCCGAGTTTTCCCTAACTTGTCTTGGCCTGCCGGGCCGATTTGTAAAATTCGCGCCCTTTTTGAGACGTTTTATCAGGTACGCGAGCCGGCGCATCTCGGTCTCCTTTGCAGCCGCAGGCTGCTGCTTTACTGCTCCACTGTTCTACTACCTAATGACACTTAACTTTGTGGGCTGCTATATGCTTTTCCCTCTCCCC